>DATIDZ010000179.1:0-3132 GCA_035456045.1 Caldimonas sp. | reverse complement strand
CGGTGCTGTCGCAGGCGGGCGCGAGCCAGCTTGCGCAGGTCGTCGTAGAGCAGGGAGAAGGCCTGGGCCGCCGCTTCCGGGTCTCCCTGGCGCGCGGCGCCCAGCAGCGCAGTGAGTTCCGCCATCGATGCGTCCTCCGACGCGTCGATTCTGCCGGTGTCGCCCGGCGCCCGGCGACTGATCCGCGGCTACAGCGCGAATACCGATGCGAAGGCGTGATGCCAGAGCGTCGCCGTGACCAGGCCGAGCGGGATGCCGACGCCGATCATGGTCGAGACGAGCGGCGCGTCGAGGCGCGCCTCGGCGGCGACGATGCCGGCGCCGATCATCGGCGGCATCGCCGCCTCGATCATGCTGACGTGGCTCGTCACGTCGAGCTCGGCGTCGAGCAGCCACATCACGGCGAACACGATCGCCGGGCAGGCGACGAGCTTGTAGCCGAGGCCGATCGACAGCAGCCGGGCCTGGCTGCGCAAGGCGACGAGGCGAAGCTGCAGGCCGACCGACAGCAGCGCCAGCGGGGCCAGCGTGTCGCCGACGCGCGCCAGCGCGGCATCGACCGGCGCGGCGAACGGCACCCCTCGCAGCGCGACGGCGAGCACGAGCGCGATGAGGGGCGGGAACGTCGCGATCTTCTTCAGCATCGCGGCGCGCGATGCCGGCGCATCGCCGGCGTAGAGCGCAGCGACCAGGACGCCGACGGTCGCCAGCGCGAGGTAGGAGCCCAGCTGGTCGATCAGCAGGCCCAGGCCGAGCCCGTCGCGGCCGTGCAGCGACTCGATCATCGGCAGGCCGACGAACGAGGTGTTGCCCAGGCCGCCGACCAGCGTGAGCGCACCGACGCTGGCGCGCGGCAGGCGCAGCCACCGGCCGAGGCACCAGAACGCTGCCGCGCCGACGGCGAACAGCGCCCACGGCATCAGGACGGGCCAGAGCTGGTTCGGGTCGAAGGCAAAGCCGTGCAGCGCCCGCAGCGTCACCGCAGGAAGCGAGACATGGAGGATGACCGCGTTCAGCGCCTGGTGCGCGTTCGCCGGGGTTCGCGCCGAGTGCTGCAGCAGCATGCCGATCGCGAGGCAGGCGACGAGAAGGAGAAGGTTCGACACGGTGGCTCCGTCGTGGGCGCGACAGCGCCTGTGCGGTGTCGTACGCAGCCGGTGCGGCAAAGCGGACAGCGCGCTGTCCGGTTCGACCGGCGCCGCCCGTACTCCGGGATGTGGGCCCCGTGCCCACGTCTTCTGGAGCCTGACATGTCCCTCTCGATCCGAACCCTCGAGGCCATCGACGCCTCCCGCATCGAGGCGCACCTCCTGCGCCTCGACCCCATCGACCGCTCGCTTCGCTTCGCCGCCGGCGTCGTCACCGACGAGACGATCCGCCGCTACGTCGCCGGCATCCGCTTCGGCACCGACGCCGTCCTCGCGATGGTGGATGAAGCCGGCGCCGTCGTCGCGTTCGCGCACGGCTGCGTCTACAGCGTCGGCAAGCGAGCGCGCGTCGAGGTGGCCTTCAGCGTCGATGCCGAGCGGCGCGGCAAGGGGCTGGGAACGGCGCTCATGGCCGAGGCGCGGCGCTTCGCCGAGTCGATCGGCGCCCACTCCGTGCTCGGCATGTGCCTCGCGCGCAATGCGCCGATGCGCCAGATCTTCGCGAACGCCGGGATGAGCATGACGCGCGAGGACGACGAGGTCCACGCCTGCTGCCAGCTGGCATCGCGCCCGCACGACGACGCGACCCGGCAGAGCGCCCTGCGCTGAAGCGCCGAGGTCCGCGAGGTCCCCGGGGCGATCCCGGGACCCGCGGACCTCGCGGCCGCGGTGGCGACCGATCAGAACGTGGGCGTCAAGGCGGCGTCCTGCCGCGGGTCGGTCGACAGGGCCTGAGCCGCGTCCGGCACGCTCGGGTCGCGCATCGGCTGCGGACCGGAAGCCGCGCTCTGCAGGGCCGGTGCGTCCGGCGGTGCATGGATCGCCGCGGTGAACAGCCAGCCGACCGCGACCGCGGCCACGAGGGCGCAGAGCAGTCGAACCGACTTGGGCAGCCGCATCCAGGCATCCAGGGTCCCGGTGCTGAAGGTGGAGGTGGAGTTGTTCATGGCGTTCTCCGTGGAGGCGACGACGGACGACTTGCCGTCATCGGTCAGTACGGCAAACGCCGCCGGATCCGGCCATCGCTGCGCGTCACGAGCGTCCTCGAGGCGCCGTGTCCGCTTTCGTCGCGGCGCTCCGTATTTCCGAGTGCAGACCAGCCCACCCACCGGAGTCCCGCATGAACGAGATCTCGAGAACGACCGCCGTCCTGGCGATCCGGGGCTTGCTGACCGTCGGTGCGCTTTGCGGCGCCGCTGCGGCGGCCGAGCCCGTCGCTCGTCAGGCCGGCGCTTCGGCGCTGGAGCGGGCGCCTGTTTCCGCCTTGATGAGCGACTACCTGCGCTGCGATCGCCTCGCGTCGCGGCAGCGGCTGCCGACGGAGGCGGCGGCGTACTGCATCGCGGTCGGCGACGAGCTGCTCAAGCGCGAATTCGACGGCGACTTCGATCGCCTGCTGGCGTGGTGGCGCGGCGCGCGCCAGGCGCCTGCGTCGCAATGAACCACCGGACCCCGGGAGTCGCCATGAACAAGCCTCACGACCATCAGCGCATCGCTCGCCTGCTGCGCGAATGCAACGCCTCCGCCGCGCCCGCCCTCCTGCTCGCCGCTGCCTGCGTCGCGCTCGCCGCCGCGTTCGCGTTCAGCGCCTTCTTGAGCTGAGGACGCAGGCGAGGTGCCGAGCGCATCGACCGGGAAGCGTCAGAGCGCTGGGGATCAAGCTGCCGCCTTCCCTGGCCGCGCGCGCGGATCGCGTCATCGAATGACGGCGCGAGCGGAGCGGCCCTGCGCTCACATGCTCTCGGCGTACAGCTCTCGGCCGATCAGCATGCGCCGGATCTCGCTCGTGCCGGCGCCGATCTCGTAGAGCTTCGCGTCGCGCCACAGCCGGCCGACCGGGAACTCATTGGTGTAGCCGACGCCGCCGAGCGCCTGGATCGCCTCGCCCGCCATCCAGGTCGCCTTCTCCGCCGAGTACAGGATCGCACCGGCGGCGTCCTTGCGCAGCGTCCGCGAATGGTCGCCGCGGTCGCACGCCTGGCCG
>DATIDZ010000178.1:0-6303 GCA_035456045.1 Caldimonas sp. | reverse complement strand
GACGGCCGGGCGCGCCGAAGACGACGCGCGCTGGCTCGGGCCGCCGCCCAATGTCCGTCTCGCGCTCTACAGCGTTCTCGCCGTCCTGTTCGCGATGCTCGGCCGGCGCAGCGACAGCTACGGTGCGCTCGACGAGATCCTCGTCCTCTTCGACGACCCCGGCGGCGGCTACCGGCGCGACTCGCCGTTCTACGCGTTCTACCGGATGTTCGCCGTCCGCCTCGCCGACTGGCACGACGACAGCGCCCGCGTCGAGCGCCTCGCCAGCGAGCTCGACCGGATCACCGCGCCCGACACCGGCATGCTGCGTGTGCTGCTGCAGGCCGAGCGGCTCGTCCTGCCCGGCCGGCTCGCGTGGCAACGCGGCCAGTGGCGCGAGGCGCGCGTCGCCTTCGAGAACGCGCTCGCGCATGAAGCGGCACTGCGCGTCTTCGGCGAAGACGTCGAGATCCGCCTGCGCCTGGCGCTGGCGTGCCTGCGCCTCGCCGACGTCGATGCCGCGGTCCGCGCCATCGCGCCCGTGTTCGAGACGGCGGAGCGCGAAGGCGCGCCGGGCGGCGTGCTCGCCGGCCCGAAGAGCGTCCTCGACGCGCTCGCCGACGCACCGTGGAACGGCCGGCTCGCGGCGGCCCGGCTCGCGGCCTTGCGCCGCTGGGCCGCGATCGTCAAGGCGCCGGCCGATCTCGACATCGACGCGGCGCGAGCGCGCGCCGACGACCCGGTCGGGACGCGTTCGGGCACGCCGGTGCTCGTCGCCGCCGAGGCGCTCAGCCCGCGCGAGCTCGACGTCCTCAAGCTCATCGCCGCCGGCGACAGCAACAAGCTCATCGCGCGCGCCTACGACCTGAGCCCGCACACCGTCAAGCGCCACGTCGCCAACATCCTCGACAAGCTCGGCGTGCAGTCGCGTGGGCAGGCCGCGGCCTGGTACAACGAGCGCCGCGCGACGTAGCCGAAGCGCCTCGCCGGCCTGCGGGCCATGGCCCGCGGCGCGCGCAGCGATGGCTCCTTCGGGCGATGCCTCGGGCGCGGGGCGCCGGAACACTGTCGACACCGCGGCACCTCGCCGCCGACACCTCCGGAGCGCCCCATGAGCACGACTTTCGCCGACCTCGCCTCGCCCGCCGTCGCCCGCCCGGCCCCCGCCGCGCCCGCTTGCGATCAGGCCGGCCGGATGGACCTCTACGTCTCGATCCACAAGGCGCTGCGCCACTTCATGACCGACACGCTGACGCGCATCGGCCGCATCGACATCGCCGATCGCGCCGACCGTGACGCAGCGCTCGACCAGCTCGACGAGTTGCTCGACCTGTGCTCTGCCCACCTTCATCACGAGAACGAGTTCATCCACACCGCGATCGAGGCGCGCCAGCCCGCCGGCAGCCGCCGTATCGCCGACGAGCACGTCGAGCACGCCGAGTCGATCGCCGCCCTGCAGCGCGAGGCCGCGGCGCTGCGAGGCGCGCGCGGCGCCGAGGCCGAGCGCCTGGCGCTTCGACTCTATCGCCACCTCGCGCTCTTCGTCGCCGAAAACTTCCAGCACATGCACATCGAGGAGTCGGTTCACAACGCCCTGCTCTGGCAGCACTACAGCGACGGCGCGCTCGCCGCGTTGCACGGCCGACTGATGGCGAGCATCTCGCCGAAGGAGCATCTGCTGGTCGCGCGCTGGATGCTGCCCGCGTCGACGCCGGCAGAGCGCGCGCTGATCGCGGGCGCGGCGAAGGCGCAGATGCCGCCCGAGGCGCTGCTCGGCGTGATGAGCGTCGTCCGTCCGCACCTCGACGCAGCCGGCTGGGCCAAGCTCGCGGCCGCGATCGGCATCGACCCGCAGCTCGGCCGCGCCTGAGCCGGCCGTTAGTCGGTACTCAGAAACGATCAAGGAGAACCCGATGAGAAAGTGGATCACACGCAGCGCCGTCGGCCTGACGGTGCTGGTGAGCGGCGCCGGCGCCGCCTTCATGGTGCTGGCCGACATGGGCGAGAGGAAGCTCGCACGTCACGTCGACGTCGCTGTCACTCCGGTCGCATACCGCAGCGACGCCGCGAGCGTCGAACGCGGCGAGTACCTGTTCAAGTCGCGCGGCTGCGTCGACTGTCACGGCGCCGACGGTGCCGGCCACGTCGTCGTCGACGACGGCAAGGGCATGCTGGTTCGGGCGCCCGACATCACGCCGGCGAAGAACGGCGTCACCGCCGACTACACGCCGGCGGACTGGGTGCGCACCATCCGCCACGGCGTCAAGCCCGACGGTCGTCCGCTGATGATCATGCCGAGCGAGGACTACAACCGCTTCGTCGATGCCGACCTCGCGGCGCTGGTCGCGTACGTGCGCCAGTTGCCCGCGGCGTCCGGCGCGAAGGCGGAGATCCGCCTGCCGATGCCGGTCAAGGCGCTGTACGCGGCCGGCATCCTTCGCGATGCGAGCGAGAAGATCGACCACACGCTGCCCCCCGCGCAGCCGGTTCCGGAAGGCATCACGACGGCGCACGGCGCCTACGTCGCCAATGGCTGCATCGGCTGCCACGGCGCGAAGCTCGCGGGCGGCAAGATCCCGGGCGCGCCGCCGGACTGGCCGCCCGCGGCGAAGCTCACGCCGGGCGCGGGCAGCGCGCTCGATCGCTATCCGACGGCCGATCAGTTAATGGCGATGCTGAAGTCGGGCAAGCGCCCGGACGGCAGCAGCGTCAGCCCGGTGATGCCGTTCGTGTCGCTGAAGGAATTGAACGAGGTCGACGTGCGCGCGCTGTACCTGCACCTGCGCTCGCTGCCCGCCGACTCCTGAGCCGGCGGTCGCGCGCCGTCAGCCCGGGCTGGCAGCGCCGGCGGGCGCGACGCGGTCATCCGGCGACGCGCCCGCCTCGCGCGAGACGACGGCGTGGACGACGCGCTGCGGGAACGGGATCTCGATGCCCTCGCGGTCGAGGACATCGAGCACGACGAGGTTGACGTCGGACTTGACGTTGCCCTGGCCGTTCTCGGGATCGCGGATCCAGAAGTTGATCGCCAGGTCCATGCCGTCGGGCGAGAACGCGCCGAGCTGGACCGACGGCGCGGGGTCGGCGAGGACGCGCCGCACGCCGGCGATGGCCGTCTCGAGCTTGGGCTGCAGCGCGCGCACGTCGCTGCCGTACGCCACCTGCACCGCCGTCGACACAAGCACGCGCGGATCGGCGAGCGAGGCGTTCTCGACCCGTGTCGTGATCAGGACCTCGTTCGGCACGATCGCCTCGCGCCCGTTGAGCGCGCGGATCACGGTGTAGCGGGTGCGGATGTCGGTGATTCGTCCCTCGAAGGTGTCGACCTTGACCATGTCGCCGATGCGCAGGCTCCGCTCGGCGAGGATGACGAAGCCGCTGACGTAGTTGGCGGCGATCTTCTGCAGGCCGAAACCGAGGCCGACGCCGATCGCGCCGCCCAGCACCGACAGCGCCGTGAGGTCGATGCCGACCGCCGACAGCGCGACGATGAGGCCGATGAAGATCAGCGCGACGCGAATGATGTTGGCGGCGATCTTGCGCAACGACAGGTTGTGGCCGGTGCCGCTCGACAGCAGCTTTCTCTCGATCGCCGCAGAGACCCACAGCACGAGGACGAGGACGATGCCCGCCGTGATGGCACCCGCGAGGAAGCTGCGCAGGGTCACGTGCGTGGCGCCGATCTTCCAGTGCACGTCGTCCATCGCGTCGAGGACCATCGGCGAGACCCCGGTCACCCAGAGGACGACCGCGATCCACGCGACCCAAGAGACGCTGCGCTCGACGGTGCGGACCCAGCGCACGCCCGGGAAGGTGCGGCTCAGGACGCGCACGGTGAGGCGGATGACGACGAGCGAGATCAGGATCGGGATCGCGACCTTGAAGACCGCCGGCTTCACCGTGCCCGTCAGCACGACGCGGGCCGCGTACGCGAGCGCGAGCGCGAGAACGGGGAAGAGGACGCCGTCGAAGATCCTGTTGCCGAACCAGACCGAGGCGACCGGACGATCGTGGCCGCGGATCAGGCGGACGACGATCCAGGCGACGAGCAGGCACCCGGCCAGGATCGCGAGCTCGGCGAAGGCCCCGGGACGGATCAGCTCGTCGACGAGCTCCCTGAGCTCGCGGGCGTCGAAGGAACGGATCACGCCATCAGGACGCGCAGGTGCGCGGCGACGCTGCGCGCGAGCGCGCCGAGGTTGTAGCCGCCTTCGAGGCACGAGACGATGCGGCCGCCGGCGTGCTTGTCGGCGAGCGCCCTGATCTTCTCGGTGATCCAGGTGTAGTCGGCCTCGACGAGGCCGAGCTGGCCGAGGTCGTCGTCCCGGTGGGCATCGAAGCCGGCCGAGACGAAGATCATCTGCGGCGCGAAGGCGTCCAGGCGGTCCAGCCAGTTCTCCTCGATCAGCGCACGCACCGCCGGCCCGCGCGCGTACGGCGGCACCGGCACGTTGATCATGTTGTCGCCCAGCGGCACGGCGCCGCTGTAGGGATAGAGCGGGTGCTGGAAGATGCTCGCCATCAGGACCCGCTCGTCGCCGGCGATGATGTCCTCGGTGCCGTTGCCGTGGTGGACGTCGAAATCGATGATCGCGACGCGCTGGAGGCCGCGCACGTCGAGCGCATGGCGGGCGGCAACGGCGACGTTGTTGAAGAAGCAGAAGCCCATCGCCTGGTCGCGCGTCGCGTGGTGGCCGGGCGGGCGCACGGCGCAAAAGGCGTTCGTGACGTCGCCGTCGATCACGGCGTCGGTGGCGGCGACGGCGGCACCGGCAGCGCGCAGCGCCGCGTTGAGGGTCCCCGGCGAAGCAACCGTGTCGGGGTCGAGCGCGCGCATCGTGCCTTCGGCCGCGACGCGCTCGAGCAGATCGCGCAGCTCGGCGACATAGCCGCTGCTGTGCGCATGGCCGAGGTCGGCGCTGTCGACGACCGGCGCCTCGCGACAATCGAGCGCGCTCTGCAGCCCGGAGGCGATCAGCAGGTCGTCGATGGCCGCCAGGCGATCAGGGCATTCGGGATGGCCGGCGCCCATGTCATGGCCGCGGCAGTCGGGATGTGTGTAAAAGGCCGTAGTCATCGGTCTTTGCGAGCGAGGTTTTTCTAGTAATGTCGGTCGATGAGCCGACCTCTTGCCGCCCAGCTGTCCGAACTCGTCAATCAGATTAGCACGATCATCGTCGGCAAGCGGCCCCAGATCGAGGACTGCGTCGCCTGCCTTCTCGCCGGCGGCCACCTCCTGATCGAGGACGTCCCCGGGGTGGGCAAGACGACGCTGGCGCACGCGATCGCGGTCTCGCTCGGGCTGAGATTCTCGCGCACCCAGTTCACCGCCGACCTGATGCCGTCCGACCTGATCGGCGTCAGCGTCTACGAACGCACCCGCGAGTCGTTCGTCTTCCATCCCGGGCCGGTGTTCGCGCACGTACTGCTCGCCGACGAGATCAACCGCGCCGGCCCGAAGACGCAGAGCGCGCTGCTCGAGGCGATGGAGGAGCACCAGGTCACGGTCGAGGGCGAGACGCGGGCGCTGCCGGCGCCGTTCTTCGTCATCGCGACGCAGAACCCGACCGACCAGCTGGGCACGTATCCCCTCCCCGAGTCGCAGCTCGACCGCTTTCTCATGTGCATCACGCTCGGCTATCCCGATCGCAAGAGCGAGCGCGAGCTGCTCGTCGGCGGCGACCGGCGCGAGGCGATCGGCCGGCTCGCCCATGTGATGACGCCGGCCGAACTCGTCGCGGCGCAGGCGGCGGTCCATTCGGTGCACGCGTCCGACGCCCTGCTCGACTATCTGCAGGCGCTCATCGCCGCGACGCGCTCGGGCACCTGGTTCGTCGAGGGGCTGTCGCCGCGCGCCGGCGTCGCGGTGCTGCGCGCGGCGCGGGCGCGTGCCTTGCTCGGCGGGCGCGACTACGTCGCTCCCGACGACATCCAATACGTGCTGCCGCAGACCATCGCCCATCGCCTCGTGCCCGTTGTGGGCGCCGGCCGCGGTCGCAGCGAGCAGGTGCGGGCGATGGTCGAGGCCGTTCCGTTGCCGTGAACGCGGCGTTGCTGACCGCACCGTGGAACGTTCGCGCCCGCGTGCGCGGCTGGCTGACGTCGCGCCTGCCGCGCACCGACACGCAGCTGCTGACGCAAGGCAACGTCTACATCCTGCCGACGCGCGCCGGCTGGATGTTCGCGCTGACCCTCCTCGTCCTCCTGCTCGCCTCGGTCAACTACCAGCTCAACCTCGGCTACGTCCTCACCTTCATGCTCGCCGGCAGCGGGATCGTCTCGATGCACATCACGCACGGCACCCTGCGCGGCCTGACGCTGCAC
>DATIDZ010000177.1:0-2485 GCA_035456045.1 Caldimonas sp. | reverse complement strand
CGCCGTCGGCAAGATGGTGATCTATCCGATCCGCAACGACATCGACGCCGACGGTCGACAGCTCGTCAACTGGGTCGCCGAGCTCGAAGGCAGCGAGCCCGTCCGCCAGGACTGGAACGCGCGCGGCAGCCTCGACGACGTGTTCCCGGCCTTCGCCGGCTGGCACTTCGACTGGCTCGACGTCGCGGCGCTGATCCGCTCGACCGACACGGTGCTGGCGTACCCGATGGTCGACCGCGACCCGCTGGCGCGCTGGAGCTTCGGCCGCATCACGCTGCTGGGCGACGCCGCGCATCCGATGTACCCGCGCGGCTCGAACGGCGCCGGCCAGGCGATCCTCGATGCGATGTGCCTGGCCGAGCAGCTCGCCGCCCGCGGCATCGGCGACGACGCGCTTGCCGAGTACGACCGCATCCGCAACGCCGCCACCGCGAAGATCGTCCTCGCCAACCGCACCACGCCGCCCGACGCGATCCTGCGCGAGGTGCACGAGCGCTCCGGCGACAAGCCGTTCGCGCGCATCGAGGACGTCGTCTCGCGCGAGGCGCTGGCGAAGATCGCCGCCGACTACCAGCGCATCGCCGGCATGAGGCCGGTTGCCGACGACACGAGGAGAGGTCCTTGACCGACAGAGCCCCCGTGCGGCGACGCCGCTTCCTGGCCGTGCTCGGTGCCGGCGCTCTCGCCGGACTGCGCACGGGCCCGGCCCATGCGCAGGCGGCCTGGCCGACGAAGCCGGTGCGCATCGTCGTCCCGTTCACGCCGGGGACCGGCATGGACATCCTCGCGCGCACGCTGCAGCCGCACCTGCAGTTGGCGTGGGGACAGGCGATCGTCGTCGACAACCGGCCGGGCGCCTCGGGCAACCTCGGCGCTGGCGCGGTCGCCAAGTCGCCGCCCGACGGCCTGACGCTGCTGATGGGCGTCAACACGCTGATCATCAATCCGGCGCTCTACGCCAACATGACGTACGACCCGCTCAAGGACCTCGCGCCGATCGGCCTGTGCGCGACCGGCTCGTTCCTGCTCGTCGCCGGCGCCGGCGCGGGCCTCAAGTCGGTCGACGAGCTCGTCAAGGCGGCGCGCGTGAAGCCGGGCAAGCTCGACTACGCATCGCCGGGAATCGCCACGCCGCACCACATGGCGATGGAGCTGTTCAAGCTGCGCGCGAAAATCTCGCTCACGCACATCCCGTTCTCGGGAACCGCCGGCGCGGTCAACGCCGTGCTCGCGGGCGACGTGCCGCTGATGTTCCTGCCGGTGCACGTGGCGATGGCGCAGGTCAAGGGCGGCCGCCTCGTCGTCCTCGCCGCCGCGGGCGACCGCCGCTCGTCGCTGGCGCCCGACGTGCCGACGCTCGCCGAGCTCGGCTACCCGAACGTCGAGGCCGACCTCTGGTACGGCATGCTCGCCCCGGCCGGTACGCCGCCCGACATCGTCGCTCGCGTCAACGCCGACATGATGAAGGCGCTGACGCTGCCCGAGGTTCGCAGCGCGCTCGCCGCGCAGGGCATGGAGGTCGCGCCGAGCTCGCCCGACGAGATGGCCGCGCTCATGCGCCGCGACGCGGCGCGCTGGGCGAGCGTCGTCAAGCAGGCGGGCATCAAGGCCGAGTAGCCTCGTCGCTCGCCGCCCCGGCAGCGACGTCGAAGGCCCAGTTGACGCCGAGGGTCCACCAGCCGCTGGCGCGCGCGCTGAAGGCCCGGCTCAGGTCGACGCTGAAGGCGCCCGCCTCCCAGTGCACGCCGGCGCGCGCGACGTTCGCGCCGAACTGGCGAAATCCCTCGCCGATCAGCGCAACGCGGTCGTGCGCCTGCCACTCGAGCGCAACCCCGGCGCGCGAGGTCGTCGACCCGTGCTCGACCCGGTCGCGACCGGCGTTCGCGTGCAGCCGCACGGAGGGCAGGACGCGCACGCTGAGCGGCGCGTACAGCGACGCGGCGATGCGGTGCGGCGCCTGTCCCTGCCACGCCACGCCGGCGACCAGGCCGACGTCGAGCTGATCGCTGAGCGCCGCGACCGCCTTCACCTGCGGCCCGGCGAACGTCACGGGCGAGCGGCCGGTCGCTTGCGCGCGGTCGGCGTTGAGGCCGATCTCGACCGGACCGACGCGGCAGGCGGGGCCGACGTGAAGCAGCTCGCCTGCGCTGCCCGACCGTTCGAGCCAGGTCTCGAGCTGGCACTGGCCGACGTCGAGGATGGTGGCGTCGTCGACGGCGAAATGTCCTCCCACCGCATGGGCCGTGGTCGCCCAGGCGCAGCACAATGAGACAGCAATCCGCAACCGGTGCGCGCTCGACATCGATCGTCGCGGGAGTGGCACGCCGCATTGTCAGCGGTGTGCGCCTAGACGGCCTCCGAGGCGCCGCGCGTCGGGTCCGGGCATCACGACGGAGCAGCCATGGCCCTCCCTTACCGACCGATGCGCCAGCTCACCCTCGTGCCGGGATCGCATCCGCGCGGACTCTCGTTCCTGAGCGCGGCG
>DATIDZ010000176.1:0-3109 GCA_035456045.1 Caldimonas sp. | reverse complement strand
CGAGAGCGCGCCGCAGCTCGACCTCCAGCGCTATCGCCAGGCCAAGCAGGCGCTGCTCACGACCAGTGCCTGGGTCGACCGCAGCGCCGGCGTCGACCGTGTTCCCATCGCGACGGCGAAGACTCTCCTCAGCGAGCAGGGGCTGCGCGCCGGGTCCGCGGCGAGCGCCGCGAGCGCCGGGCTCACGGCCACGGAGTCGCGGCGATGACGATCGGCGGGCTCGCTCTCCGGCTCGGCGTCGCCGCGCTGCTCGGCAGCGGCGTCGCCCTGCCGACGGCGCGAGGCGCAGCGCTCGTCGCCCCGCCCCGTGTCGAGATCCGCCAGCACCTCGGCGTCGCCCTGCCGCTCGCGCTGCCTTTCACCGATGCCACCGGCCGGTCGGTGCGGCTCGGCGACTACTTCGGCGACGGCCGGCCGGTCGTTCTCGTCCTCGGCTACCACCGCTGCCCGAACCTGTGCGGGCTCGTGATGCACGGCGTCCTCGAGGCGCTCGACGCCGGAGGGTTGCCACGGCGCGAGTGGCGCATCGTCGTCGTCAGCATCGACCCGGAGGAGACCCCGGCCGACGCGCGTGCGCGAGCGAGCGTGTACGCCGACTACGCGAGCTTTCTGCGCGCAGGCCAGGCCACCGCGGATTCGCTCGACCTGCACCTCCTCGTCGGCGACCACGCTCCGATCGCAGCGCTGAGCGAGCGCGTCGGCTTCGGCTACGAGCAGGACCGGACGTCGGCCGCCGCGCCCGCCGGCGACGCAGCCGCCGCGGCGTCGCGCTACGCGCACGCGGCGGGCATCGTCGTCGTCACACCCGAGGGACGCACCTCGCGCTACCTGCTCGGCGTTCGCTTCGACCCGCGCGAGCTGCGCCTGGCCCTGGTGGACGCAGCGTCGGGCCGGATCGGCGTCCTCAGCGACCGGCTGCTCCTCCTCTGCGCGCACTTCGCGCCGAGCAGCGGCCGCTACGCCGGCGCGGTCCTGAACTTCACGCGCGGCGTCGCGGTGCTCTCCGTCATCGTTCTCGGCGGCTGGGCCTGGCGGCACCGGCGCGCGCCGGCGCGCGGAGCATCGCCATGACAGCAGCCCGATTCAGCCTGATCGCGCCGCAGGCCTCGGCCAACGCCGCGCGCACCGACGCGCTCTTCCTCGCCATGCTGGTCGTGTGCGGGGTCATGGCGGTCGCGATCGCGACGCTGATCGTCGTCTTCTCGATCCGCTACCGGCGCGGCGCGCGGGCTGACCGCAGCCATGCGCCGAGCAGCAAGCTGCCCCTCGAGATCGGCTGGACCGTGACGCCCTTGCTGATCTTCGTCGGCGTCTTCGCCTGGTCGACCTGGGCCTACGTGCGGACGACGCGCACGCCAGCCGATGCGCTGCCGGTCTATGTCGTCGCCAAGCAATGGATGTGGAAGCTGCAGCAGGCAGGCGGCCGGCGCGAGATCAACGAGCTCCATGTGCCGATCGGCGAACCGGTGCGCCTGGTCATGACGTCGCAGGACGTCATCCACAGCTTCTACGTTCCGGCGTTCCGGCTCAAGCAGGACGTCGTCCCCGGGCGCTACACGACGCTCTCGTTCACGGCGACGCGGCTCGGCGAGTTCCATCTGTTCTGCGCCGAGTACTGCGGCAGCGAGCACTCGGCGATGCTCGGCCGTATCGTCGTCATGACGCCGACCGACTTCAGCCGCTGGCTCGCCGCCGGCAAGGACGAGCCCGGGCTCGCCGAGCGCGGCTTCGCGCTCTATCGCAGCCACGGCTGCAGCGGTTGCCACGAGGCGGGCTCGACCGTGCACGCACCTTCGCTCGACGCCCTGATCGGCCGCACCGTGCACCTGCAGGACGGCCGCAGCGTCGTCGCCGACGAGAACTACGTCCGCGACTCGATCCTGCTGCCGCTGAAGGACGTCGTCGCCGGGTTCGATCCGGTGA
The DNA here is from genome assembly GCA_035456045.1 of Caldimonas sp. Classification (GTDB taxonomy): domain Bacteria; phylum Pseudomonadota; class Gammaproteobacteria; order Burkholderiales; family Burkholderiaceae_C; genus Schlegelella_A. The sequence goes on along the minus strand of DATIDZ010000176.1, from coordinate 1,186 downwards.
TGCCGTCGTTCGCCGGGCAGCTCGACGAAGAGCAGATCGAGGCGATCGTCGCCTACATCCGCTCGACCGGCAACCGGCCCGGCACGCGAGGGGGGCGGCGATGAGCTACCTGGACGACGGCCTTTCGCTGCGGTCGTGGCTGACCACGAGCGACCACAAGCGCATCGCCATCCTGTACGCGATCTCCATCACCGCCTTCTTCTTCGTCGGCGGTGCGGCGGCGACGCTGATCCGGCTCGAGCTGGCGACACCGGCCGGCGACCTGGTCTCGCACGACACCTACAACAAGCTCTTCACCGCGCACGGCGTGATCATGGTCTGGCTCTTCCTGATCCCGTCGATCCCGTCGGTGATGGGCAACTTCGTGCTGCCGCTCATGATCGGCGCGCGCGACCTCGCCTTTCCGCGGCTCAACCTCCTGAGCTGGTACCTCTACGTCGGCGGCGGCGTGCTGACCCTGGCCGCGCTCTTCCTCGGTGGCGTCGACACCGGCTGGACCTTCTACACGCCGTACTCGACGATGTTCTCGAACAGCTACGTCGTGCTGACGCTGACCGGTGTCTTCGTGGTCGGCTTCTCGTCGATCCTCACGGGGCTCAACTTCATCGTCACCGTGCACACCCTGCGCGTGCCGGGCATGGGCTGGTTCAAGTTGCCGCTCTTCGTCTGGGCCCTCTACGCGACCAGCATCATCCTGGTCCTGGCGACGCCGGTGCTGGCGATCACGCTGCTGCTGGTGGTGGCCGAGCGGCTGTTCCAGATCGGCGTCTTCGACCCCGCGCACGGCGGCGACCCGCTCCTCTTCCAGCACATGTTCTGGTTCTACTCGCACCCGGCGGTCTACATCATGGTGCTGCCGGCGATGGGACTCGTCAGCGAGATCGTTCCGTGCTTCGCACGCAAGCCCATCTTCGGCTACCGCTTCATGGCATACGCGATCCTCGGCATCGCGTCGATCGGCTTTCTGGTGTGGGGCCACCACATGTTCGTGAGCGGCCAGTCGATGACGGCGAGCCTGGTGTTCTCGCTGCTCTCGTTCGTGGTCGCGGTGCCGTCGGCGATCAAGGTCTTCAACTGGACCGCGACCCTGCACGGCGGTTCGATCCGCTTCGACGCGCCGATGCTCTACGCGCTCGGTTTCATCGGCCTGTTCACCATCGGCGGGCTGACCGGCCTGATCCTCGCC
>DATIDZ010000175.1:0-4553 GCA_035456045.1 Caldimonas sp. | reverse complement strand
TGCGGCGCGGCATCCGCGTCAAGACCTCGAGCTATACGCGGCACCACGTCAACATCACGATGACGCAGGCGAAGTCGGTCTCGAACTACACCAACTCGATCCTCGCCAACATGGAAGCGCTCGACGACGGCTACGACGAGGCGATGCTGCTCGACGCGAGCGGCTTCGTCAGCGAAGGCGCGGGCGAGAACCTGTTCATGATCAAGAAGGGCGTCGTCTACACGCCCGACCTGTCGGCCGGCGCGCTCGACGGCATCACCCGCAACACGATCCTCGCGATCTGCGCCGACCTCGGCCTGAAGCTGGTCGAGAAGCGCATCACCCGCGACGAGGTCTACATCTGCGACGAGGCGTTCTTTACCGGCACCGCCGCCGAGGTCACGCCGATCCGCGAGCTCGACCGCGTCGAGCTCGGCAGCGGCTCGCGCGGGCCGATCACCGAGAAGATCCAGAGCGCCTTCTTCGACATCGTCAACGGCCGAAATCCGAAGTACGCCGAGTGGCTGACCAAGGTCTGACCGGCATGGCCCACGATGGATCGAAAGCCTCGGTCGAGCTCAGCGCCGCCGAGCTGCAGGGTCCCGGCGTCATCTTCTGCCCGAACCCGAAGATGCCGCTCTGGAGCAACCACCCGCGCGTCTTCATCGACGTCGCCACCGCCGGCGTCGGCAAGTGCCCGTACTGCGGCACCGAATACCGCCTGAAGCCGGGCGAGAAGGTCCACGCCCATTGACCCTTCCGGGCGCGAGCGGGCCGTGACCCGGACGCTCGTCATCGCGCCGCAGTGGATCGGCGACGCGGTGATGGCCGAGCCGCTGCTCGCGACGCTCGCCGAGGGCGGCGGCCGGCTGACGGTGGCGGCCTTGCCGTGGGTCGCTCCCGTCTTCACGGCGATGCCGCAGGTGAGCGAGACCCTCGAGCTGCCGTTCGCGCACGGCCGCCTCGACTGGCCGGCGCGACGCCGCATCGCCGCGCAGTGGCGCGGCCGCTACGACGCCGCCTACGTGCTGCCGAACTCGTTCAAGGCCGCGCTCGTGCCCTGGCTCGCTCGCATTCCCGAGCGCGTCGGTTACGCCGGCGAAGGACGATCGCCGCTGCTCAGCCGGCGACTCGCGGCGCCGTCCGGCCGGCCGCCGATGGTCGCGTTCTACGGCGCGCTCGCCGGCGCCTCGTTCGACGCCGACCGCCGTCCGCGCCTCGCGCTCGCGCCCGCCGTCCTCGCCGAAACGACGGCGCGGCACGAGCTGCGCCAGGGTCGCTACTGGACCTTCGCGCCCGGCGCCGAGTACGGACCCGCCAAGCGCTGGCCGCCTGCCCATTACGCGACCCTCGCGCGCTCGCTGCACGATGCCGACGGCACGCCGACGGTGCTCCTCGGCTCGCCCGGCGAAGCCGCGCTGTGCGCGGAGATCGCGGCGCAGGCCGGCGGCGCCTGTCGAGTCCTCGCCGGCCGCACGTCGCTGCTCGAGGCGATCGCCTTGATCGCGGCATCGCGCGGCCTGGCGAGCAACGATTCCGGGCTGATGCACGTCGCCGCGGCCTTCGCCATTCCCCAAGTCGCCGTCTTCGGCTCGACGAGTCCGCTGCACACGCCGCCGCTCAACGAGCGCGCGCGCGTCCTCTGGCTCAAGCAGGAGCTGCAGCTCGACTGCATGCCGTGCTTCGACCGCACCTGCCGCTTCGGCCACTACCGCTGCCTCACCAGTGTCACTCCCGCCCGCGTCGAGCAAGCGTTGCAGCAAACGGCCAGCGCCAGCGGGGCGACAACGTCGCCCGCCCCTCCCTCTCGGAGGGAGGGGTTGGGGAAGGAGCAACCCTGACCCTGCGAAGCAGGGAAGTCGCGCCTTAGAGCGCGAACTTCCCTGCATAGACGATCGGACCCGTCGGGGCCCCGGTCGGCGAGCCGCCCGCAGGCTCGATCGTGACGGCGAGCGTGTCGGCGCCGGCCAGCACCTTGCCGCGCAGCGCGACGACGCCGCTGCCGCCCGGCAGCACGCCGAGCGAGCGAGGCGCGCCCTGTGCGGGCACGGCCCACAGCTCGAGCGAGCGATCGGGTTGGAGCGCGACCGGGGCGACCGGGCGCGCGACCAGGGTCGTGCCGTCGCCGCTGATGCTGGCGACGATCGGTGCGGCCGCCGCGCCGCTGGCCGCCGCACCGGTCGCCGCGAGGACGACGACGATCGGCGGCGCGACCGCGGGAGGGTTCGCCAGCCAGACCGCAAGGCCGATGGCCGCCACGCTCGCAAAGGCGGTCAGCCCGCGCCAGAACGCCAGCCGGTCCCAGGCGCCGGGGACGACGACCTTCCGGCGATCGAGCCGATCCGAGATGCGCCGCCAGACGTCGCCCGACGGCTCGACCGGCGCGAGGGCCGCGGTCATCGGCATGAGCCGCTCGCTCCACGCCAGCGTCGCTTCGCGCAGGACCGCATGCGCCGGCAGGAGCGACTCGAAGCGGCGCCGCGCGCCGCCGCGCATCGTGCCGATCACGTAGTCGGCGGCGAGCGCGTCGGCGAGGTCCTTGCGGCCGTAGTCCATGTCAGTCGCGCCGCAAGGGGCCGCCCTGCAAGGCGGCGTCGAGGCAGTTCTTCAAGGTCGCCAGCGAGCGGCGCACCCACGACTTGACGGTGCCGAGCGGCTCGCGCATCTGGGCCGCGATCTCGGCGTGGCTCAGGCCCTGGAAGAACGCGAGCGCGACGCTTTGCCGCTGGCTCGGCGACAGCAGGTCCATGCAGGTGGCGAGCGAGCGTGCCTCGGCGGCCCGGCTCAGCAGATCGAGCGGGCCGGGCGACTCGTCGGCCACGGTGTCGTACACGTCATCGTCCTCGCTCTCGCGGCCGTCGCCCGACGGGGCGGCGGCGCGCATCTGGGGCTGGGTCTGGCGGCGGCGCAGGCTGTCGATGGCGCGGTTGCGCGCAATGCTCGTGAGCCAGGTGAGGGGCTGGCTCTGCGCCGCGTCGAAGCTGCTCGCCGCCCGCCAGACGTTGACGTACACCTCCTGCAGGATGTCTTCGGCCTGGGCTCGGTCGCGATTGATACGCAGCACGACCGCGAGCAGATGCGAGCTCGTCCGCTCGTACAGCGTGGCAAATGCCGCACGGTCGCCGACTCCGGCGCGGGCCAGCAGGCGCGACAGGTCTTGGCTGCGCTCGGTCCAGTCGGCGGGAGATCTGAGCATGGATGCGGGCTGCAAAGCCGATTGGTCTGCGCCCTGGCGTGCCTTCCTACAATTCCAGCGCCCGGAAGGTTAACCGAAGAAAATTCATGGCCCGTCCCAAGCCGCCTGCCCCGACCCTCGCGTCGGCCGACGACATCGAGCTCGAGCTGTACGAGGCCATGCGCCGCGGCGACATCGACCGCCTCATGGGCCTGTGGTCGGACGACGACGAGATCTGCTGCATTCATCCGGGCGGCACGCGGCTGGTCGGCGCCGCGGCGATCCGCGCCTCGTTCGAGGCCATGTTCGGCAACGGCACGATCGACGCCGAGCCGCACAGCGTGAGGCGGCTCGAATCGCATTCGAGCGCGGTGCACAGCGTGCTCGAGCGCATCCGCGTGATGACCGAGGAAGGCGAGCAGTTCGCCTGGGTCGTCGCGACCAATGTCTACCTGAAGTCGTCGCAGGGCTGGCGCCTCGTCGCGCATCACGCCAGCCCCGGCACCGCGGTGCAGGCGCAGGACCACCCCGAGGCCGCATCGACGCTGCATTGACGCGCGCCGCCATGAACGAGTTCCGAGCACCGCGCTGGCTCCCCGGGGGCCATGTCCAGACGATCTGGCCGGTGCTGTTCAGCCGTCGCTTCGACGGCGCGCCGCCGGTCTTCCGGCGCGAGCGCTGGACGACGCCCGACGGCGACTTCGTCGATGTCGACTGGCAGGGCGAGGCCCTCGACGTGCCGCTGCTCGTCCTCTTTCACGGCCTCGAGGGCTCGTCGTCGAGCCACTACGCGCAGGCCATCGCCGCCGAGGCGAAGCGGCGCGGCTGGCGCTTCGCGGTGCCGCACTTTCGCGGCTGCTCGGGCGAGATCAACCTCGCGCCGCGCGCCTACCACTCGGGCGACCACGAGGAAGTCGGCTGGATGCTGGCCCGCTTTCGCGAGCTTCACGCCGGGCCGATCGTCGCGGTCGGCGTCTCGCTCGGCGGCAACGCGCTGCTGCGCTTCGTCGAGGAAGCGGGTGCCGGCGCCGCCGAGCGCGTGCGCGCGGTGGCGGCGATCTCTGCGCCGCTCGACCTCGCCGCCGGCGGCCGCGCGATCGGCCGCGGCTTCGGGCGTCAGGTGTACACGCGGATGTTCATGCGGACGATGAAGAAGAAGGCGCTCGTCAAGCTGCGCCAGCATCCCGGCCTCTTCGACGCCAAGGCGATGCGCGCGGCTTGCGACCTGCGCGACTTCGACGAGATCTTCACCGGCCCACTGCACGGCTTCGCCGGCGCCGACGACTACTACGCGCGCAGCTCGGCGAAGGCGCATCTCGACCGCATCCGCATTCCGGCCCTGGTGCTCAACGCGCGCAACGATCCGTTCCTGCCGGCTTCGGCGTTGCCGCGGCCCGAT
>DATIDZ010000174.1:0-2825 GCA_035456045.1 Caldimonas sp. | reverse complement strand
AGCAAGCAGCACCTGCTCGATGCGCTGGTCGAGCACGCGATCGCGAGCGTCGAGGTTCCCGAGCCCGGCCCCGATGGAGAAGCGCGACTGCGCCGGACGCTCGACTCCTACCGCGCGATGGCGCACCGCTGGCCGGCGCTGTTTCCGCTCGTCGCGCTGCACCGCCTCAACATGCCGGTGGGCATCCGCTTCATCGAATCGATCCTGCGCGTGATCCACTGGAAGATGCAGGATCCGGAGCTGACCGCGCGCCATTTCCGGGCCATGGGCTACTACCTCATCGGCGCCGGTCTCGAGGAGACCGCCGGCTACGCCAAGGGGCCGTCGGCGGCCGACCCCGTCGACGACGCTTTCGTCGCGCGCGAGGCGCCGCATCTGGCGATGGTGGCCCGCTATTTCGCGCCCTCCGAGTGGAACGCGACCTGGCAGCTCGGCGTCGACGCCCTGATCGCGCGCGGCAATGCCGACGCCGAAGCCGCCGAAGCCCGGAGGACGGCGCCGCCGCGCCAGCCGCGGCGTGCAGCGAAAAGATCGACGAAGGGCGCTGCCTAGAATCATCCGCATGGCGACCAGGACTGGCGTGAAGGCGAGCAACTACGGCGAGGACTCGATCCGCGTCCTGAAGGGACTCGAGCCGGTGAAGCAGCGGCCGGGCATGTACACGCGGACCGAGAGCCCGCTGCACGTCATCCAGGAGGTCATCGACAACGCCGCCGACGAAGCGCTCGCGGGCGTCGCCACGGCGATCGACGTCACGGTGCACGGCGACGGCTCGGTCAGCGTCGACGACGACGGCCGCGGCATCCCGGTCGGCCTGCATCCCGACGAGAAGGTCAGCGTCATCGAGATCGTCTTCACGCGCCTGCACGCGGGCGGCAAGTTCGACAAGGGCGGCAACGCGGCGTACAGCTTTTCGGGGGGACTGCACGGCGTCGGGGTGAGCGTCACGAACGCGCTCGCGAAGCGCCTCGAGGTCACCGTCTGGCGCGATGGCAAGGTGGCGTCGATCGCGTTTTCGGGCGGCGACGTCGTCGAGCCGCTGGCGATCCGCAAGCCCGGCGCCGGCGATCGCAAGAGCGGCACGCGCGTTCGCGTCTGGCCCGATCCGCGCTACTTCGAGAGCGCCGAGCTGCCGCGCGCCGACCTCACGCACGTGCTTCGCAGCAAGGCGGTGCTGATGCCCGGTGTCAAGGTCTCGCTGACGGTGGAGAAGCCCGGCCGCGGCGAGGCCGAGCGCCAGGACTGGCTCTACGCCGCGGGCCTCGCCGACTACCTGATGCAGACGCTCCCGTCCGATCCGGTGATTCCGCTCTTCGAAGGCGACCACCACGCCGACGGCCGCGAGAGCGAGGACGTCGCCGTCGGCGAAGGCGCGAGCTGGTGCGTCGCCTTCACCGAGGACGGCACCGCGGTGCGCGAGAGCTACGTCAACCTGATTCCGACGGTCGCCGGCGGCACGCACGAATCGGGCCTCAAGGACGGCCTCTTCGCCGCGGTGAAGGGCTTCATCGACATGCACAGCCTGCTGCCCAAGGGCGTCAAGGTGATGCCGGAAGACGTCTTCTCGCGCGCGAGCTTCGTCCTCTCGGCCAAGGTCCTCGACCCGCAGTTCCAGGGGCAGATCAAGGAGCGGCTGAACAGCCGCGAGGCGCTGCGCCTGGTGTCGAACTGCGTGCGTCCTGCGCTCGAGCTGTGGCTCAACCAGCACGTCGAGCACGGCAGGAAGCTCGCCGACCTCGTCATCCGCCAGGCGCAGACGCGCCAGCGCGCGAGCCAGAAGGTCGAGAAGAAGAAGGGCTCGGGCGTCGCCGTGCTGCCGGGCAAGCTCACCGACTGCGAGAGCCGCGACCTCGCGCTCAACGAGCTGTTCCTGGTCGAGGGCGATTCGGCCGGCGGCAGCGCCAAGATGGGCCGCGACAAGGAGACGCAGGCGATCCTGCCGCTGCGCGGCAAGGTGCTCAACGCCTGGGAGGTCGAGCGCGACCGGCTGTTCGCGAACAACGAGATCCACGACATCGCCGTCGCGGTGGGCGTCGATCCGCACGGCGCGGACGACGAGCCCGACTTCTCCGGCCTGCGCTACGGCAAGGTCTGCATCCTGTCGGACGCCGACGTCGACGGATCGCACATCCAGGTGCTCCTGCTGACGCTCTTCTTCCGCCACTTCCCGAAGCTGATCGAGCGCGGCCACGTGTACGTCGCCAAGCCGCCGCTGTTTCGCGTCGACGCGCCGGTGCGCGGCAAGAAGCCCGCGGCGAAGATCTACGCGCTCGACGAGGACGAGCTGCGCGCGACGATCGATCGCCTCAGGAAGGAGGGCGCCCGCGACGGCAGCTGGAGCGTGAGCCGCTTCAAGGGCCTCGGCGAGATGAACGCCGAGCAGCTCTGGGACACCACGCTGAACCCGGAGACTCGCCGCCTGCTGCCGATCGGCTTCGCCGCCGCCGGCTTCGCCGCCACCGTGGCGTCGCTCACCAAGCTCATGGGCAAGGGCGAGGCGCAGGCCCGCCGCGAGCTGATGGAGCTGCGCGGCGATGCCGTCGAGGTCGACGTGTGAACGCGCAGCCGCTCGCGATCGCCCTCGGCACCCTCGTCCGCACGGTCCGTCGCGGGCGGTCGCCATGAACGCCGGTCGCGGATCGACGATCCGCCTTCGTCCGACGATGCTCTCCGACCTCGACTTCGTCGGCTCGGTCGAGAACGATCCCGACAACCGGCCGTTCATCACGCCGTGGGAGCGCGTCCAGCACGAAGGCGCCGTGCGCTTTCCCGACTTCCGCCACTTCATCATCGAGGCGGGCGACGCGTATCCGTCGGCCGGCTTC
>DATIDZ010000173.1:0-14644 GCA_035456045.1 Caldimonas sp. | reverse complement strand
GCTGGTTCGGCAAGACGATCGCGATCGAGCAGCACCTGCGCATCTCGCGCATGCGCTCGCTCGAGCTGCAGCGGCCGATGATCCGCGCCACCAACACCGGGGCCACCGCGGTCATCGACCACCACGGCGTCGTCACCCACTCGCTGCCGCCGTTCTCGGTCGGCATCCTCGAGGGCACGGTCGAAGGGCGCCAGGGCCTGACGCCTTTCGCCCGATGGGCCGGGCGCTTCGATCTCTGGCCGCTGTGGGCGATCGGTCTCGTGCTCGTCGCCGCCGCCTTGCGGTCGCGCACCGACCCCTAAAATCGTCAGATCGGCACCACGGCACTCGCCGGCCGGGCCTTCGACAAGAACCTCAGGCGCGATGCTCTCGTTCCAGCAAATCATCCTGCGCCTGCAGTCGTACTGGGCCGAGCGCGGCTGCGCGCTGCTCCAGCCGTACGACATGGAAGTCGGCGCCGGCACGAGCCACACCGCGACCTTCCTGCGCGCGCTCGGCCCCGAGCCGTGGCGAGCCGCGTACGTGCAGCCGAGCCGGCGCCCGAAGGACGGCCGCTACGGCGAGAACCCGAACCGGCTGCAGCACTACTACCAGTACCAGGTCGTGCTCAAGCCGGCGCCGGCCGACATCCTCGATCTCTACCTCGGCTCGCTCGCGGCGCTCGGCTTCGACCTCAAGAGCAACGACGTCCGCTTCGTCGAGGACGATTGGGAGAACCCGACGCTGGGCGCGTGGGGCCTCGGCTGGGAGGTCTGGCTGAACGGCATGGAAGTGACGCAGTTCACCTACTTCCAGCAGGTCGGCGGCATCGACTGCAAGCCGATCACCGGCGAGATCACCTACGGCCTCGAGCGCCTGGCGATGTACCTCCAGGGGGTAGACAACGTCTACAAGCTGCAGTGGACGGAGGGTCTCACCTACGCCGACGTCTACCACCAGAACGAGGTCGAGCAGAGCACCTACAACTTCGAGAAGAGCGACGTCGACTTCCTGCTCGTCGCGTTCGCTGCGCACGAGCGCCAGGCGACGGCGCTGATGGCCGAGTCGCTCGCGCTGCCGGCGTACGAGCAGGTGCTCAAGGCCGCGCACAGCTTCAACCTGCTCGACGCGCGCGGCGCGATCAGCGTGACCGAGCGCGCTGCCTACATCGGCCGCATCCGCACGCTGGCCCGCAGCGTCGCGCAGAGCTACCTCGACAGCCGGGCGCGGCTCGGCTTCCCGATGGCGCCGAAGGCGTGGGCGGACGAGGTGGCAGCGCAGCTCGCCGCCAAGCGCCCGAGCGCCGACGCGAAGCAGCCCGCCTGATGGCGACGGTGCCGCCGCCGCTGCTGGTCGAGCTGTTCGTCGAAGAGCTGCCGCCGAAGGCGTTGCCGAAGCTCGCAGCGGCATTCGCCGACGGCCTCGCCGCCGGCCTGCGCGCCGAATCGCTGCTCGACGAGGGCGTCGGCGTCACGCCGTATGCGACGCCGCGCCGGCTCGCCGTCCTGATCGATGCCGTGGCGCCGCGCGCTGCCGACCGCGCGGTCTCGCACAAGCTGATGCCGGCGAGCGTCGGCCTGGCGGCGGACGGCACGGCGACGCCGGCGCTGCTCAAGAAGCTCGGCGCGCTCGGCGCCGACGCGGCGGTCGTGCCGCGCCTGCAGCGACGGCTCGACGGCAAGAGCGAGACGCTCTTCCTCGACGCCGTCGCTCCGGGCGCATCGCTCGCCGAAGGGCTGCAGCGCGCGCTCGATCGCACGCTCGCGCAACTGCCGATCCCGAAGGTCATGCAGTACCAGCTCGACGACGGCTGGACGACCGTGAGCTTCGTCCGGCCGGCGCACGGCCTCGTCGCGCTGCACGGAAGCGAGGTCGTCGCCATCCGCGCCCTCGGCCTCGACGCCGGCCGGACGACGCACGGGCATCGCTTCGAAGGCAGCCGTGCGGCGATCGTGCTGCGCGATGCGCGCGGCTACGAGAAGCAGCTGCGCGACGAAGGCGCCGTCATCGCAGGCTTCGCCGATCGCCGCGCCGAGATCGTGCGCCAGCTGCAGGCGGCCGCTGCCGCTGCGCACGGGGCCCCCGTCGAGGACGACGCGCTGGTCGACGAGGTCACGGCGCTCGTCGAGTGGCCGAACGTGCTCGCCTGCCGCTTCGACGAGGAGTTCCTCGCCGTGCCGCCGGAATGCCTCGTCCTGACGATGAAGGCGAACCAGCGCTACTTCCCGCTCCTCGAGCGGGACGGCCGGCTCACGAACCGCTTCCTGGTGGTCAGCAACATCGCGCCGGCCGACCCGTCGCGCATCGTCGAGGGCAACGAGCGCGTCGTCCGCCCGCGCCTGGCCGACGCCAAGTTCTTCTACGACCAGGACCGCAAGCGCACGCTCGCGTCGCGCGTTCCCGCGCTCGACAAGGTCGTCTACCACGGCAAGCTCGGCAGCCAGGGCGATCGCGTGCGTCGTCTGTGCGCCATCGCCGTCGGGGTGGCCGAGCGGATCGGCGCCGATCGCGACCATGCGAAGCGTGCCGCGCTGCTCGCCAAGGCCGACCTGCTGACCGACATGGTCGGCGAGTTTCCCGAGCTGCAGGGGATCATGGGCGGCTACTACGCGGCGCACGACGGCGAGCCGGGCGACGTGGCCGCCGCCATCCGCAGCCAGTACCTGAACCGGCGCGGTGACGCCGACGGCGACTCGCCGACCAACCTTGTCGGCGAGGCGCTGCTGATCGCCGACCGCGCCGAGATCCTGGTGGGCATCTGGGGCATCGGCATGAAGCCCACCGGCGACAAGGATCCCTATGCGCTGAGGCGTCATGCGCTGACACTGATCGATTCGTTCCAGCGCGTCTCGGGCCGCGCCGCATCGCAGCGGCTCGACCTGCGCGAGCTGCTCGACGCCACGGCCGCGACGTTCACGACGCCGCTCGCGACCGACGTGGTCGCGGAGGTGGAATCGTTCATCTACGAGCGCTATTTCCAGCAGCTCGCGGCGCTCCACGACGCGCGCGCCGTCGACGCGGTCATCAGCCTGCGGCCCGCGCTTCACGATGTCGTCGGCCGCCTCCTCGCGGTGCGCGAGTTCGTGTCGCTGCCCGAAGCCCCGGCGCTCGCCGCCGCCAACAAGCGGGTCGGCAACATCCTGAAGAAGAGCGACGCGCCGGCGGAGGCCGTCGATACGGCGCTGCTCGCCGAGCCGGCGGAGCGGGCGCTCGCCGCGGCGCTGGCCGACGCCGGCGCGCAGGCCGATCGGGCCTATGCGGCGGGCGAGTACGCTCGGTCGCTCCGCGTCCTCGCCGGCCTCAAGCCGTCGGTCGATGCCTTCTTCGACAGCGTCATGGTCAACGTCGACTCCGCGCCGCTGCGCGCCAACCGGCTCGCGCTCCTCGCCGCGTTGCGAAGGACGATGAACCGCGTCGCCGACCTGTCCAGGCTCGCCGTCTAGAAGCGCCGTGGTGAAGCTCGTCATCCTCGACCGCGACGGCACGATCAACGAGGATCGCGACGACTTCGTCAAGTCGCCCGCCGAGTGGGTGCCGATCCCCGGCTCGCTCGAGGCGATCGCGCGGCTCAACCACGCCGGCTGGCACACGGTCGTCGCGACCAACCAGTCGGGCCTGGCGCGCGGCCTGCTCGACATGTCGGCGCTGAACGCCATCCACGCGCGCATGAACCGCGAGCTCGCCGAGGTCGGCGGCCGCATCGACGCCGTCTTCTTCTGTCCGCACGGACCCGACGACGGCTGCACGTGCCGGAAGCCGCTGCCCGGCCTCTTCACGATGATCGGCGAGCGCTACGGGGTGTCGTTGCACGACACCTACGCGGTCGGCGACTCGCTGCGCGACCTGCAGGCCGGCGCCGCAGCCGGCTGCGCGCCGCACCTCGTGCGCACCGGCAAGGGCGCGGCGCTCGACGCCGCCGCGCTGCGCGCGCTCGTCAGGGAAGTGCCCCATGCCGTCATCCACGACGATCTCGCCAGCTTCGCCCAGCAGCTGATCCAGCGGGAGCGCCATGCGCGCGGCGAGATCGACGAGGCCGACTCGGTGTTCGGCAGGCTGCAGTGATGGCGCGCGCGCTCGCTGTCGTCCGCTCGGCGCTCTTCGTCCTCTTCATGGCCGTGACGGTCGCGCCCTGGGCGATGGTCGGGCTCGTCTATTCGATCTTCGTCCGCGGTGAGCGTCTGTACTGGTACTTCGCCGGCTGGCTGCGCTTGTCGATCTGGGCGGCGCGCGTCATCTGCGGCGTGCGCGCGCGCGTGCAGGGCCGCGAGAACCTGCCCGACAGCGCCGTGATCCTGCTGCCCAAGCACCAGTCGACCTGGGAGACGTTCGCGTTCCCCACGCTGATGCCGCGACCGCTGTGCTACGTCTTCAAGCGAGAGCTGCTCTACATCCCGTTCTTCGGCTGGGCGATGGCGCGCATGGACCTGATCCACATCGACCGCAGCAAGCGCGCCGAGGCGTGGGCCAAGGTCGCCGAGCAGGGCCGGCGCTACATGGCGCAGGGCAACTGGGTGATCATGTTCCCGGAAGGAACGCGGACGCCGCGCGGCGGCCAGGGCACGTACAAGGTCGGCGGCACGCGCCTCGCGATCGAGACCGGCCGGCCGGTGGTGCCGATCGCGGTGACGTCGGCGCGCTGCTGGCCGAGGAAGAGCTTCCTGCTCCGGCCGGGAGTCATCGACATTTCCATTGGCGCGCCGATCGACCCGGCAGGCCACACCGCCGATTCGCTGATGCGCAAGGTGGAAGCGTGGATCGAGGCCGAGATGCGCCGGCTCGACCCCGAGGCGTATCGATGACGTCGCGGCTCGGGCGCGGCCTGCGCCGGTTCGTCGACTCGCTCCAGCGCGGCCTGTTCGACGAGGTCGCGGAGACGCCGGTCGAAGCGACCCGCGCCGGCGCGACGCCGATCGACGCCGCGCCGGCCGACACCACACCGCGACATCCGCGAGCGACGCGCGAGGTATCGCTCGACGGCCGTCGCATCGCGTTTCGCCTGGTCCGCGTGCGCCGCCGCAGCATCGGCTTCGTCGTCGACGCGAGCGGCCTGACGGTGCGCGCGCCGAAGTGGGCGACGCTGCGCGACATCGACGACGCGGTGCGCGAGAAGCAGCGCTGGATCGGCGCCCGGCTCGACGAGCAGCGCGAGCGTGCGGCGCGGCTGGCGGCGGCCCGCGTCGTCTGGCGCGACGGGGCGACGATCGACTACCTCGGCCGCCCGCTGATGATCGTCGTCGCGGCCGGCGGGGCGCTCGCTGCGGGCGAAACGGCGCTCTCGACACCCGCCGCGACCGGCGCCGCCGCCACCGTGCCGCGCCTGCTCGTCGACCTGCCGCCCGACGCCGGCGAAGCGCAGATCCGCGATGCCGTGCAGAGCTGGCTGCAGCGCGAGGCCCGCCGTGTCTTCGCGGAACGCGCCGCGCACTTCGCGGAATTGCTCGGCGTTCGCCCCAAGCGCCTGTCGCTGTCGTCGGCGGCGACCCGATGGGGCAGCGCGAACGCGAACGGCTCGGTGCGCCTGCACTGGCGCCTGATCCAGCATCCGCTCGCGACGATCGACTACGTCGTCGCCCACGAGCTCGCGCACCTGCGCGAGATGAACCACAGCGCGCGCTTCTGGAGCGTCGTGCGGTCGGTCGTTCCCGACTACGAGGAGGCGCGGGCGCGCCTCAGGCAGGAAGGCCGCGCCGACGTCTGACTGCGGCGCTGGCCCGCGCCGCGATCAGATCGTCGCGAAGCGGATCACTCCGTCGGCGCCGGTGCTGCGCTCGAGCCGGCCGCGGAACCAGAGCGCATGCAGGTGCGCCAGCGACTCGCCCATCGCGAAGGTCATCTGGTGCAGGTCGAGCGGGCGCTTGAACAGGACGGGGACGAGCTCGAACGCGCTCTGCGGCGCTTCGGCGCACGCCTCGAGCGTTTCGGCGAAGCGCTCGGCGTGGTGGGCCTGGAGCTGGTCGATGCGGGTGTGCAGGCCCTTGAACGGCAGGCCGTGCGACGGCAGGACGAGGACGCCGGCGTCGATGGCGCGCATGCGCTCGATCGACTCGAGGTAGAGCGTCAGCGGGTCGGCCTCGGGCTCGACGTCGACGACGCTCACGTTCGTCGAGATGCGCGGCAGCACCATGTCGCCGCTGATCAGCACCCGCGCCGATTCGCAGTGGAACGCCATGTGCTCCGGCGCGTGACCGTGGCCGACGTGGCATCTCCATTCGGCGCGCGCATCGGCGCTGCCCGTCGCGAAGGTGGCGCCGTCGAGCAGGCGCCGGTACGCCGACGGCACCGCGGGGACCAGGTTGCGGTAGTAGTTGGTGCGCGACGCGACGCCGTCGACGGCCTTCGGATCGGCGGCCATGCCGTGCACCGCCATGAAGGCCGCCGACAGCGGGCCGCCGAAGCCCGCGCTGGCGCTGCTCGCCATGCGGGCGATGCCGAAGTCGGTCGCGCTGATCCAGAGGCGCGCGTTCCAGCGCTCGCACAGCCAGTTCGCCGAGCCGATGTGGTCCGGGTGCATGTGGGTGACGATGACGCGCAGCACCGGCAGGCCGTCGAGGCCGGTCGCGAACACCTCTTCCCAGGCGGCGCGCGTCGCTGCGTTGTCGATGCCGCAGTCGACGATGCTCCAGCCGTCGCGCGCCGGCGCGCCGCCTTCGCCGGCCATCCGGTCGCGCAGCAGCCACAGGTTGATGTGGTTGAGCGCGAACGGCAGCTTCATGCGCACCCAGCGGACGCCGGGGGCGACGTCGACGACGTGCCCGGGCTCGGGCACGGCGGTGCCGAGGCAGTAGTCGAGCTGGGCTTCCTCGGCGTTCATTCGTCTCGCTTCGCTTTACACTTTCCGCACTTTACGTAAACGTCAACTCGAGTTTATCGCCATGCCCCGCGTCGCTGCTCCGCGCCCCGTGAATGGCCGCACGGCGCGGAGCGCAGAGCCGGCCGCGACCTTCTCGATCGGCGAGCTGGCGCGCGAATTCGGACTGACGACGCGGGCGATCCGCTTCTACGAGGACTGCGGCCTGCTCGCGCCGCAGCGTGCCGGGCGCAACCGCGTCTACACGGCGCGCGACCGGGCCCGCCTGACGCTCACCCTGCGCGGCAAGCGCCTCGGGCTCAAGCTCGCCGAGGTCAAGGACCTGGTCGACATGTACGAGAGCCGGCGCGACACCGACGCCCAGCTGCGCCGCTTCCTCGACGTGCTGGCGCGCCATCGCGCGCAGCTCGAGGCGCGCCTCGGCGAGCTGCGAGCGACGCTCGACGAGGTGCTCGCGCAGGAAGCCGCGGCCCGTCAGGTCCTGCGCCGGCGGGCGAAACCATGACGGGCGCGCCGGCGTTTCCCGCCGCGCTCACCGACAAGCGCGCGTTCGCGATCGCGCGCGCGATGCTCGACGGCTTCGATCGCCATTACCGGCTGTTCCGCCAGGCGAGCGCCGAAGCGAAGAAGCGCTTCGAGGCCGCCGACTGGCACGGCCAGCAGCAGGCGCAGGCGCAGCGCATCGCCTATTACGAGCGGCGCGTGGCCGAAGCGACCGAGCGGCTGCAGAACGAATTCCAGGCGGCCACGCTGCCGATGGAGGTGTGGCAGCAGGTCAAGCTCCACTACATCGGCCTGCTCATCAACCACTACCAGCCCGAGCTCGCCGAGACCTTCTTCAACTCGGTGACGACCAAGATCCTGCATCGCAGCTACTTCCAGAACGACTTCATCTTCGTCCGCTCGGCGGTCTCGACCGACCACCTCGAGAACGACGAGCCGGCGGCGCTGCCGACCTACCGCGCCTACTACCCGACCAAGGAGACGCTGGGCGAGACCTGGCGACGCGTCGTCACGAACTTCCAGCTCGACCGCGAGTTCGAGGACCTGGGCCGCGACGTGGCCGACCTGATGGCGGCCGTCGACGCCGAGCTGGGCGACTTCCGCCTGCGCACCAACTTCCAGATCCAGGTGCTGTCGTCGCTGTTCTTCCGCAACAAGGGCGCCTACATCGTCGGCAAGATCATCAACGGCTTCAGCGAGACCCCGTTCGCGCTGCCGATCCTGCACGGCGAGCACGGCTTGGTGATCGATGCGGCGCTCTTCGGCGAAGACAGCCTCGAGCTCGTCTTCAGCTTCGCCCGGGCCTACTTCATGGTGACGATGGAGGTGCCGTCGGCGTACGTGCAGTTCCTGCGCTCGCTGATGCCGAGGAAGCCGCGCTCGGAGATCTACAGCGCGCTCGGCCTGCAGAAGCAGGGCAAGAGCCTGTTCTACCGGGACCTGCTGATGCACATGCGCCACTCGTCCGACAAGTTCCGGATCGCGCCCGGCATCAAGGGCATGGTGATGCTCGTGTTCGACCTGCCGAGCTTCCCCTACGTCTTCAAGGTCATCAAGGACTTCTACCCGCCGCCCAAGGACACGACGCGCGAGCTGATCAAAAGCAAGTACCTGCTCGTCAAGCAGCACGATCGCGTCGGCCGGATGGCCGACACCCTCGAGTACAGCGACGTCGCGTTCCCGCGCGCGCGCTTCGACGACGAGCTGGTCGCCGAGCTGCGCCATTTCTGTCCGAGCCTGGTCGAGGACGAAGGCGACTCGCTCGTCATCCGCCACGTCTACATCGAGCGCCGCATGATCCCGCTCAACATCTACCTCCAGGACGCCAGCCCCGCGCAGATCGAGTCGGTGGTCGTCGAGTACGGCAACGCGATCAAGGACCTGGTGCGCGCCAACATCTTTCCCGGCGACATGCTGTGGAAGAACTTCGGCGTCACCCGGCACGGCCGGGTCGTCTTCTACGACTACGACGAGATCGAGTACCTGACCGATTGCACGTTCCGCAAGGTGCCCGAGGCGCGCAACGAGGAGGACGAGATGTCGGGAGAGGTCTGGTACCGCGTCGGCCCGAAGGACGTCTTCCCCGAGACGTTCGCCCCCTTCCTGCTCGGCAATCCGGCCGTGCGCGAAGTCTTCATGGCGCACCACGCCGATCTCCTCGACGTCGCCTTCTGGCAAGGCCACAAGGAGGAAATCCTGGCCGGCTACGTGCATGATGTGTTCCCTTACGAAGCGCACAAGCGCTTCGAGACGCGGCGCACCGCGATCGCCCTCGGGCGCGCCGCCGGCTGACCGTTCGAAAGGAGATTTCCATGGCCGAATCCATCGTCATCGCTTCCGTCGCGCGCACGCCGATCGGCGGCCTGCTCGGCGACTTCAGCGCGCTCGCCGCGCACCAGCTCGGCAGCGTCGCGATCAAGGCCGCCGTCGAGCGCGCCGGCATCACCGGCGACGCCGTCGACGAAGTCCTGATGGGCAACTGCCTCATGGCCGGCCAGGGTCAGGCGCCGGCACGCCAGGCCGCGCTCGGCGCCGGCCTGCCGCAGTCGGCGGGTGCGGTGACGCTGTCGAAGATGTGCGGCTCCGGCATGCGCGCGATGATGTTCGCGCACGACATGCTGCGCGCCGAGAGCGCCGAGATCGTCGTCGCCGGCGGCATGGAGAGCATGACCAACGCGCCGCACCTGATGTTCGCGCGCAAGGGCGTTCGCTACGGCGCGACGCAGATGTACGACCACATGGCGATCGACGGCCTCGAGGACGCCTACGACAGCGGCCGCGCGATGGGCACGTTCGCCGAGGAGTGCGTCGCCAAGTACAGCTTCACGCGCGAGGCGATGGACCAGTTCGCGATCGACTCGACCAAGCGCTCGAAGCAGGCCAACGAGGACGGCAGCTTCGCCTGGGAGATCGCGCCGGTGACGCTCGCCGGCAAGGCGGGCGAGACCGTGGTCAGGTTCGACGAGCAGCCGTTCAAGGCCAAGCTCGACAAGATTCCGGGGCTCAAGCCCGCGTTCAAGAAGGACGGCACGATCACCGCCGCGACCTCGTCGAGCATCTCCGATGGCGCCGCCGCGCTGGTGCTGATGCGCGAGGCGACGGCGGCTCGGCTCGGCGTCAAGCCGATCGCGCGGATCGTCGGGCACAGCGTCCATGCGCAGGCGCCCAACTGGTTCACGACGGCGCCGGTTGGCGCGATCCAGAAGGTCCTGAAGCGCACCGGCTGGAACGCCAAGGACGTCGACCTCTGGGAAGTCAACGAGGCGTTCGCCGCGGTCACGATGGCGGCGATGACCGAGTTCAAGCTGCCGCACGACATCGTCAACGTGCACGGCGGCGCGGTCGCGCTCGGCCACCCGATCGGCGCGAGCGGCGCGCGCATCGTCGTCACGCTGCTGGGCGCGCTCCGGAAGAACGGCAAGAAGAAGGGCGTCGCGGCGCTCTGCATCGGCGGCGGCGAAGCGACGGCGCTGGCCGTCGAGATGATCTAGCCGGCTCGATTGCCCGACATCGAGTCCGCCTTCGGGATCGCGTGAACCGGCGCGAGACGGTCGCTGCTGTCGTCGTGCTCGGCGGCGTGTCGCCGGCATGGTCGCAGTTGCCGGCGAAGATCCCGCGCATCGGCTTCCTGTCGCTGAACCGGGGCGCCGACTCGAGCGGCCGAGATGGCGGCTTCACGCTCGGCCTGAAGGAGCTCGGCTACGTCGAGGGTCGCAACATCGTCGTCGAGCATCGCGATGCCGCCGGGAGAACCGATCGCCTGCCGGCCCTGGCGAGCGAACTCGTGGCGCTCAAGGTCGACGTGATCGTCGCCCCCAGCACGCCCGCCGCCCAGGCGGCCAAACGAGCCAGCGAGACCGTGCCCATCGTCTTCGCCGGCGCGGCGGAGCCGATCAGCGACGGGCTCGTCGCCAGCCTCGCGCGTCCCGGCGGCAACCTGACCGGGCTCTCCAACGCGAGCGCCGACTTGGTCGGCAAGCGGGTCGAGCTCCTCAAGCAAGTGCTGCCGAAGCTCGCCAGGGTGGCCGTCCTCTGGCATGCCATGCCGGGTCAAACCGACGAAGACATGCTGAAGGCCACCGACGTCGCGGCACGGGCGCTCGGCATGCAGATGCAGCCGGTCGAGGCGCGCACTGGCGCCGATCTCGATCGCGCATTCGCCGAGATGAAGCGCGCGGGCGCCGACAGCCTGACGGTGCTGCCGATCGCGACCTTCTTCAGCGAGCGCAAGCGCATCATCGAAATGGCCGCGGCGCATCGGCTCCCGGCGGTGTACACCTCGCGCCTGTTCGTCGAGGACGGCGGCTTCATGGCTTACGGCGCCAATCTCGGCGATCTGCTGCGGCGCGCCGCCGGCTATGTCGACCGGATCCTCAAGGGCGCGCGGCCCAGCGAGTTGCCTGTCGAGCAGGCGACCAAGTTCGAGCTGGTGATCCATCGTGGCACGGCACGGGCCTTGGGCGTCACGATCCCGCGGCCGGTGCTGCTGACCGCCGACGACGTGATCGGCTGACGCGCATGAACGGCACCCACTCCCTCGGCGTGTTCGCGGCCACCGTGTTCGTCGTCAACGCGACGCCGGGGGTCGACCTGCTGTTCACGCTGACCCGAACGCTGCGCCATGGCGTTGCCGGCGGCGTCGCGGCCGCGCTCGGCGTCGCCGCCGGCTGCGTCGTCCACACGCTCGTGGCGGCATTCGGGCTGGCGGCGCTCCTCGCCGCCTCGGCGGCTGCCTTCACGGCTGTCAAATGGGCCGGCGCCGCGTACCTGCTCTGGCTCGCGATCGGCCTGCTGCGCGAAGCCGCCGTTCGCACCGCGCTGGCCGAATCGCCGACACTTCCCGCCAAGGCGACGACGCTCGCCGCCATCTTTCGCCAGGGTCTTCTCACCAACGTGCTCAACCCGAAAGTCGCGCTCTTCTTCCTGGCGCTGCTGCCGCAGTTCATCGACGCCGACGCGGCGGACAAGCTCGCCGCCTTCCTCTTCCTCGGCGCGTGGTTCGTCGTCCAGGGCGCGCTCTTCCTCGTCGCGTTCGTCTTTCTGGTCGCGCCGCTGGCGCGGCGCCGGCCGAGCGATCGCTGGCGGCGTGCGCTCAACGCGGCGGGAGCGGGGCTGTTCGTCTGGCTCGCGGCGCGGCTGGCGCTGGTCGAGCGCGGCTGAGATGAGCGAAGCCCTGCGCCGCAGCGACGAGGCGCTCGCCTTCGTCGGCGAGACCTTCACGCAGCGCGCGCGCTTCAGCGACGAGGAGATCCGCGCCTTCGCGACCTCCGTGTCCGACCACAATCCGCTGCACCACGACGTCGCCGCGGCGCGCGCCGCCGGCTACCGCGGCCTGATCGCGTCGGGGACGCAGCTCGGGAGCGTCTTCATGGCGATGACGGCAACGCACTTCGCGAAACCCGCCGCCGACGGCCGGCCGCGCCTCGGCCTCGGCATGGGCTTCGACATCCGCTTCCGCGCCCCGGTCTATCCGGACGAGGACATCGACCTGCGCTGGACGGTGACGCGCATCGAGTGGAAGGACAGACTCGCCGGCTGGATCATGAAGCTCGAAGGCGACGCGCGCTCGGCCGAGCGGCTCCTGCTCAGCGGCACCGGCACGCTCCTCCTGCGCGCGCCTGCGCAGGGCCGCCCATCGTGATGCAGGGAGGTCCTTCGTGATCCTCGACGCCGACCACATCGCCGTGCAGGACGCGGTGCGCGGGTTCGTGAAGGACCGCATCGCGCCGATGGCGGCGCAGTGGGACCGCGACAGCCACTTCCCGAAGGCCGAGCTGCAGGGCCTCGCGGCGCTCGGCTGCTACGGCGTCGCGGTGCCGACCGAGCACGACGGCGCCGGCCTCGATTACCTCGCGCTCGCCGTCATCCTCGAGGAGATCGCCGCGGGCGACGGCGCGACGTCGACGATCGTCAGCGTCAACAACTGCCCGGTCTGCTCGATCCTGATGGCGTGGGCGAACGACGCGCAGAAGGAGCAGTGGCTCAAGCCTCTGGCGCGCGGCGAGCTGCTCGGCGCGTTCTGCCTCACCGAGCCGCACGTCGGCTCGCAGGCCGACGGCCTCAAGACCACGGCGGTGCGCGACGGCGACGCGTACGTGCTGAACGGCGTCAAGCAGTTCATCACCAGCGGCAAGAACGGCGACGTCGCCATCGTCATGGCGGTGACCGACAAGGCCGCCGGCAAGCGCGGCATCAGCGCGTTCGTCGTGCCGACGGCGACGCCGGGCTACACCGTCGCGAGCGTCGAGACCAAGCTGGGCCAGCACGCGAGCGACACGGCGCAGATCGTGTTCGAGGACTGCCGCGTGCCTGCCGCGAATCGGCTCGGCGAGGAAGGCCAGGGGCTCAAGATCGCGCTCTCCGGGCTCGAGGGCGGCAGGATCGGCATCGGCGCGCAGGCGATCGGCATGGCGCGCGCGGCGTTCGACGCGGCGCTCGCCTATTCGAAGGAACGCGTCGCCTTCGGCAAGCCGATCTTCGAGCACCAGGCGGTGCAGTTCCGTCTTGCCGAGATGGCGACGCGCATCGAGGCGGCGCGCCAGCTCGTCCACCACGCGGCGAGCCTGAAGGACGCCGGCCGGCCGTGCCTGAAGGAGGCGGCGATGGGCAAGCTGATGGCGAGCGAGATGGCCGAGCGCGTCTGCAGCGACGCGATCCAGATCTTCGGCGGCTACGGCTACGTCAACGACTTTCCGGTCGAGCGCATCTATCGCGACGTTCGCGTCTGCCAGATCTACGAGGGCACGAGCGACGTGCAGAAGATCCTGATCGGCCGGGCGCTCGCCTGACGGGCCGGCGACGAGATGGACGAGCGCCGTGCTCGCGAGGTCACGCTGCTCGAGTCGTTCGAGACCGTGCAGCCGCCCGCGCCGAGCTGGGGCGACGACGATCGCCGCTGGGCCGACCGCGTCGCCGCCGAGGCGGCGGCGCCGGGCGGCGCGCCCGAGGCGTTCATCGCGACTCGCGCCGGCCACGCGCTGCAGCGGCTTGTCCCGCGCGAGCCCGCGCTGGCGCGCCTCGCCGCGACGAAGCCGTGGCACGCCGGCGGCGCGCTGGCGATCGTCGCCGTCGCCTTCGTGCTCGGCATCGCCGGCGACTCGCTCGGCGGCGGCCGGCGAATCAACCTGCTCGCGCCGCCGCTCTGGGGCGTGCTGGCCTGGAACATCGTCGTCTACCTGCTGCTGGTCGTGCTGCCGCTGCTTCGCGTGGCGCGTCGTGGCCGCGTGCGCGAAGGGCCGCTCGTTCGCACGGCCGAGTGGCTGTTGCGCGTGCGCCAGCGGCTGCCGCGCGCATCGGCCGGCGGCAGCGCGGTCGCGCTGCGGCGCTTCGTCGAGCTCTGGGCCGTGCGGACGCGCCGCTTGTCGCTGCTGCGCGGCGAGACGGCGCTGCACCTCGGCGCCGCTGCGCTCGCCCTCGGCCTCGTCGCCGGCCTGTATTCGCGCGGGCTGGTGCTCGACTACCGCGTCGGCTGGGAGAGCACGTTCCTCGACGCGGGCGCCGCGCACGCGGTCGTGACGACGGCGCTCCGTCCCGCCTCGCTGCTGTCCGGGATCGCGCTGCCCGACGCCGCATCGTTCGCTTCGCTGCGAACGACGCCGGACGCCGACAACGCCGGCGCGCCGGCGGCGCCGTGGCTGCACCTCATCGCGCTCACGCTGGCGCTCGTCGTCGTCGTGCCGCGCCTCGTCCTCGCGGCGGGGTGCGGCATCGCGGCCGCCTGGCGCGCGCGCCGGTTCGCGCTGCCGATCGACGACCCCTCGTTCCAGCGCCTGGCTCGCCTCGGCAGCGGCGGAGCGTCGCGCGTCGTCGTCGTTCCGTACGCGGCGATGCCGTCGCCGCAGGCCACGCTCGGCC
>DATIDZ010000172.1:0-12951 GCA_035456045.1 Caldimonas sp. | reverse complement strand
GCTCTGGGCGCTGATCTTCGGCGGCCTGATCGTGGTCGGCGTCGGCATCGCGCTCGACCGGTCGGGCCAGACGTACGGCTGGATGTTCCTCGTCGGCGGCGCCGCCGCCATCGCTGCCGGTTGCGTGCTGCTCTGGGTTCGCTCGCGCATGCCCGAGACCCAGCGCTCGATTCGACCCCGCTCCCAGGAGACCTCATGAGCACCCCGATCCGACAGCTGTTCGACCTCGCGGGCAAGACGGCCCTCGTCACCGGTGGCTCGCGCGGCCTCGGCCTGCAGATCGCCGAAGCGCTCGGCGAGGCCGGCGCGCGCATCCTGCTCACGTCGCGCAAGGCCGCCGATCTCGAGGAATCGGCGGCCCACTTGAAGGCCAGGGACATCGAGGCGATCTGGGTCGCCGCCGACCTGAGCCAGCCGAGCGAGATCGTCCGCGTCACGCAGGACGCGATGGCCCGCCTGGGTCAGGTCGACATCCTCGTCAACAACGCCGGCGCGACCTGGGGCGCGGCCGCCGAGGATCATCCGCTCGAGGCCTGGGACAAGGTGATGAACCTCAACGTGCGCTCGATCTTCCTGATGAGCCAGGCGATCGGCAAGCACAGCATGATCCCGAGGAAGAGCGGCAAGATCATCAACATCGCGTCGATTGCCGGCCTGGCGGGCAACAGCGCCGACATGTCGATGGTCGCCTACAACACGAGCAAGGCGGCGGTCGTCAACTTCACCCGCACGCTCGCCGGCGAATGGGGCAAGTACAACATCAACGTCAACGCGCTCGCGCCCGGCATGTTCCCGAGCAAGATGACGAAGGGAACGATCGAGCGGATCGGCGCCGAGAGCCTGGCCGGCCACGCGCCGCTGCTGCGGATCGGCGACGACGACGACCTGAAGGGCGCGGCCCTGCTGTTCGCCTCGCAGGCCGGCAAGCACATCACGGGGCAGGTGCTGCCGATCGACGGCGGGGTCTCCGCGATCATCGCGGCCTGATCCGGTGGAGTTCCAGGTCCACATTCCATTCGTCGAGATGCTCGGCTTCGAGCTCGTGCGCTTCGAGCCCGGCGTCGCGGAGATCGCGGTGCCGCTGCGCGAGGAGCTCACCAACTCGTGGGGCGTCGCCCACGGCGGCGTGACGATGACGCTGCTCGACGTCGTCATGGCGCATGCCGCGCGGACGCCGAGCGAAGACGGTGTGGCCGAGACGTCCGGCATCGTCACCATCGAGATGAAGACGAGCTTCCTGCGCCCGGGCCTCGGGCGCCTCGTCGGCACCGGGCGACGCCTCCACCGCACGGCATCGATGGCGTTCTGCGAAGGGTCGCTCGTCGACGCCGGCGGGGAGCTCGTCGCGCATGCGACGGGGACGTTCAAGTACCTGAAGGGCCTGCCGGCGGGCGGCAAGCGAATCCAGCGCCTCAACGCATCCGATTGAAGGAATCACCATGGCAGAGATCAACCGCCAGATCCACCTCGTCTCGCGCCCGACCGGCGAGGCCAGCGCCGACAACTTCCGCCTCGTCGAGCAGCCGGTCGGCACGCCGGGCGAGGGCCAGGTGCTCGTGCGCCATCATTTCCTGAGCCTCGACCCGTACATGCGCGGCCGCATGAACGACGCGAAGAGCTACGCCCAGCCGCAGCCGCTCGACAAGGTGATGCAGGGCGGCACGGTCGGGGTCGTCGTCGCCTCGAAGCACCCCGACTACAAGCCCGGCGACAACGTCGTCGGCTTCGGGGGATGGCAGGAGTACTCGATCGTCGATGGCGGCATCCCCGGCTCGCTCCGCAAGGTCGACACCAGCCGGGTGCCGCTCTCCGCCTACCTCGGCGCCGTGGGCATGCCGGGCGTGACGGCGTGGTACGGCCTGATGAAGATCTGCCAGCCGAAGCCCGGCCAGACGATCGTCGTCAGCGCCGCCAGCGGCGCCGTCGGCAGCGCCGTCGGCCAGCTCGCGAAGACGCGCGGCTGCCGCGCGGTCGGCATCGCCGGCGGCACCGACAAGTGCGATTACGTGACGCGCGAGCTCGGCTTCGACGCGTGCGTCGACTACAAGGCGCACAAGGATCCCAAGTCGCTGTACCAGGCGCTGAAGGAAGCGACGCCCGACGGCGTCGACGGCGACTTCGAGAACGTCGGCGGCCCCGTCCTCGACGCGGTGCTGGCGCGCATGAACGCGTTCGGCCGCATCGCGTTGTGCGGAATGATCAGCGGCTACGACGGCCAGCCGATCCCGCTGCAGCATCCGCAGCTCATCCTCCAGTCGCGGCTGACGATCGAAGGGTTCATCGTCAGCGAGCACATGGAGGTCTGGCCCGAGGCGCTCAAGGAGCTCGGCATGCTCGTCGCCACCGGCAAGCTGAAGTACCGGGAGAGCGTCGCGCAGGGGATCGCGTCCGCGCCGGAGGCGTTTCTCGGCCTGCTGAAGGGAAAGAACTTCGGCAAGCAGGTCGTCAAGCTGGTCTAGGTGTCGAGACGTGGAGCTCGGCGATCGGCGGGGCGAGGAATTCCGCACCGACCTGCGGCCGCTCGCGCAGCGCGGCGCCGGCACGAGCAACGCCTCGGCGCGCCGGATCCTGAGCGCGGCCGAGCTCGCGCCGCTGACCCGGCTCTCGGACGGGCGCTCGCTCCTCGCCGTCGCGCAGACCGTGGGCGTGATCGCGGTCGCCATCGCATTCGGGGTGTGGGCGTGGCCGAGCCCGTGGATCGCGCTGTCGATCATCGTCGTCGGCGTGCAGCAGCACGGGCTCTTCATCCTCGCCCACGAGGCGGCGCACTACCGACTGTTCGGCGACCGAACGCTCAACGATGCCGTCGGGCGCACGATCGGGATGGCCGGCGCGATCTCGATGTGCACGTACCGGGTCATCCACCGCCTCCACCACAACCACCTCTACACCGACGAGGACCCCGACACGGCGATCCACGGCGGCTATCCGCGCGGCATGGCCTACCTGTGGAAGAAGCTCGCCCAGGACGCGGTCGGCTGGAATGCGTGGAAGACCTTCGCGTACTTCTTCGGCGCGCCGGCGCTCAACGAGCAGACGCAGCGCGCCGCACGGCCGCTCGACGACACCTCGCCGCAGCTGCGTCGCGCCGCGCGCATCGATCGCTGGTTCGTCGTCTCGTTCCAGCTGGCGGCGCCGCTCGCGTGCTTCGCCTTCGCCGGCTGGCGGGGCCTGGCGCAGTACGCGGCGTTCTGGCTGGTGCCGATGCTCACCGTCCTGCAGCCGATCCTGCGCCTGCGCGCGATCTGCGAGCATGGCGCGACGACCGACTTCTCCTCGCCGCTGACCGCGGCGCGAACCAACCGGACCGGCGGCGGCGCGCTCAACGTGCTGGGGCGCGCGCTCCTCTTCCCGCATCACGTCAACTACCATCTCGAGCACCACCTCTATCCGGCGGTGCCCCACTACCACCTGCCGCGCCTGCACCGGCTGCTCGCCGAGAAGGGCGCGCTCGCGGGCGCCGAGGTGCGCGATCTCGGCCAGACGCTCGGCCTGATCTTCGCGCCGCGCGCATCGCGTGCGCCCCGGCACGAACTCGCATGAGCGACCTCGTCCTTCATCACTACGAGACGTCGCCGTTCTCGGAGAAGGTGCGCCTCGTTCTCGGCATGAAGCGCCTGGCCTGGCGCTCGGTCAGGGTGCCGGTGATCATGCCCAAGCCCGACGTCGTCGCGCTGACCGGCGGCTACCGGCGAACGCCGTTCATGCAGATCGGCGCCGACATCTACTGCGATTCGCTCCTCATGTGCCAGGTCATCGATCGCCTCGCGCCCGAGCCGCCGCTCTACTCGCGCGAGAGCGCGGGCCTGGCCGAGCTCGTCGCCCAATGGGCCGACTCGACGTTCTTCTGGACCGCCGTGCCGTACACGATGCAGGTGGGCGCCGCCGAGATCTTCGCCGGCGCGCCGCCCGACTACCTGAAGGCGTTCGGCGCCGACCGCGCGGCGATGACGCCGTCGCTGCGGCGAGCGCCTGCGCACGACGGTGCCGCGGCGCTCGCCGCGTACCTGGGTCGGCTCGACTCGATGCTCGCCGACGGTCGTCGCTTCCTGCTCGGCAGCGCGGCGTCGATCGCCGACTTCTCGGCAGCGCAGTCGATCTGGTTCCTGCGCCGCGCCGCCGCGAGCGCAGCCCTGCTGGACGCGTATCCGGCGATCGGCGCGTGGTTCGCGCGCGTCACGGCGTTCGGCCACGGCGAGTCGACGCCGATGACGAGCGGCGACGCGATCGCGCTGGCTGCCGCGGCCAAGGGCCACGCGGCGACGTCGGTGCGAGAAGGCGCGGGCTTCGCGCCAGGCGACGCGGTCACGGTCAGCGCCGCCGATTACGCGCACGACGACATCGCCGGGCGGCTCGTCGGCCTCGACGGCGACGAAGTCGTGCTCGAACGAGACGACGCGCGTGCCGGCTCCGTGCACGTCCACTTCCCACGCATCGGCTTCCACGTCAAGGCAGCCAAGAAGGAATCCTCATGAAGACATTCAAGGGCGGCACCGCCGTCATCACCGGCGCCGGCTCGGGGTTCGGTCTCGAGACATCGCGGCTGGCAGCGCAGCGCGGCATGAACGTCGTCATGGCCGACGTGCAGCAGGACGCGCTCGATCGCGCCGCCGCCGACGTGCGCGCCCTCGGCGCCGAGGTGCTGCCGTTCCGGCTCGACGTCGCGCACGCGGCCGAGGTCGAGGCCCTCGGCGCCGCGACGAAAGCGCGCTTCGGCGCGCCGAACATCGTCTTCAACAACGCCGGCGTCGGCGCCGGCGGCCTGATCTGGGAGAACACCGCGGCCGACTGGGCGTGGGTGCTCGGCGTCAACGTGATGGGCGTGGCGCACGGCGTGCGCGTCTTCACGCCGATGATGCTCGAGGCGGCGGCCAAGGATCCGTCGTACGAGGGGCACATCGTCAACACGGCGTCGATGGCCGGCCTGATCAACGCGCCGAACATGGGCGTCTACAACGTCAGCAAGCACGCCGTCGTCTCGCTGAGCGAGACGCTGTTCCAGGACCTGCGGCTCGTCACCGAGCAGATCGGCGCGTCGGTGCTGTGCCCGTTCTTCGTCCCGACCGGGATCACCGAGAGCCAGCGCAACCGGCCGGCCGCGCTTGCCGCCGACGCGCCGACGCGCAGCCAGCTGATCGGCAAGGCGATGAACGACAAGGCGGTCGGCAGCGGCAAGGTGAGCGCCGCCGACATCGCGCGCTTCGTCTTCGACGCCATCGGCGAAGGGCGCTTCTACATCTACAGCCATCCGAAGGTGCTGGGGAGCGTGCAGACCCGGCTCGAGGACATCATGCAGGCGCGCAACCCGAGCGATCCGCTCGCCGCCAAGCCCGAGATCGCCGCCGAGCTTCGCGCCGCCTTGCGTTCGACGAGCTGAACCGCGCTCCCGCTAGCAGGCGACCTTCACCGCCTGCACGGGGCGGCCGCTCGCGGCGTCGACGACGACCAGGTTGACGCTCCTCGGATGCGCCGCGTCGGCCGGAGCCGCCGGCCTGAAGGTCAGGGTGGCCGCGCTGCCGCTGCGTGCCGCCCAGGCGGCGACCGGCTCGTAATCGCGCACGACGAAATCGTGGTGCAGCGTGACGCCGTCGTTCTCGCCGGCCTTCACGGCAGTGACGTGGCCTTGCTCGGTGACCGCCCAGTACGCGGCGAGCCGTTGCGGCGCGCCGGCGGCCGGCGTGACCGTGGCGACGAAGCGATCGCCCTGGCGAGCGACGACGACGTCGACCGCGGCGGCAGGACGCGTCGGCGTCGACACGGCCGCGCGTGACCAGTCCGTGCGGTCTCGCCCGTCGACGACGACCTGGGGCGTGTAGCTGAAGCGCGCGCCGTTGCTCGCCTGCTGCGACGCCTGGCGCGACGTGAAGGCAGGGCTCGCGAAGCGATCCTTCCAGCCGAGCCGGTCCCAGTAGTCGACGTGGAAGGCGAGGGCGACGACGGCCGGATCGCTCTTGAGCGTCGAGAGCCAGCGATCGGCCGGCGGGCACGAGTTGCAGCCTTCCGACGTGTAGAGCTCGACGACGGGCGCGACCTGGCGCGTGCTCGCGGCCGTGCAGGCCTCGGCGGCGCGCGCGCTGCCGTGGCCGGCGATCGCGGCG
This sequence comes from Caldimonas sp., assembly GCA_035456045.1. Classification (GTDB taxonomy): domain Bacteria; phylum Pseudomonadota; class Gammaproteobacteria; order Burkholderiales; family Burkholderiaceae_C; genus Schlegelella_A. The sequence goes on along the minus strand of DATIDZ010000172.1, from coordinate 6,853 downwards.
ATGCCGGCGAGCGCCAGCGAGAGGGCGCGGCACGGCGCGGCGCCGGCGTCGCGCGGCAAGGACAGGAATCGCTTCATCGCTCGCTCCTCGAAGGATCCGGCTAGGTCGCCTCGGCGCCGCCGGCATTACGCGACGCGCCTTTCGGATTCTGCATTCGGGTCGTGCATCCGCCTGCGCAGCGGCTGCGTATCAGCCCCGATCGTGCGTTGCGGGCCGCGGCTCGTCGCACGTCCCGGGTCCGTCCGGGCCGTTGTCGAAATGATCCACCACCGAGGAGCAAGAGATGAAGAGAGCCCAGCCCCGAAACCCGGTCCGGCTGCTGCCGGTCGTCGCGGCAGTCGCCGCCCTGGCCGGCCTGTCGGCCGGTCCCGCGCAGGCGTCGAGCCACCGCGAGGCGCCGTCGATCACGACCACCCCCAAGGTCGACGGCACCGACTTCTACATGTTCAACAGCTACGAGCCGGCGCGCCTGGCCGGACCGGGCTACGTCACCCTCATCGCCAACTACCTGCCGCTGCAGGACGCCTACGGCGGGCCGAACTACTTCAAGCTCGACCCGAACGCGCTCTACGAGATCCACGTCGACAACAACGGCGACGGCAAGGAAGACATCACCTTCCAGTTCCGCTTCAACAACGCGCTGCGCGGCACGACGCTCAAGATCGGCGGCACCGACGTCGCGATCCCGCTGACGCAGTCGGGCCAGATCACGGCGCCCAATGCGGCGGCGTCGAACGTCACCGAGACCTTCACGGTCGACGTGGTCCGCGGCGACCGCCGCACCGGCACGCGCGGCTCGGTCACCAACGCGAGCGGCGGCGGCAGTGTCTTCGCCAAGCCGGTCGACAACATCGGCATGAAGACGATCCCCAACTACGCGGCGTACGCGGCGCAGCACATCTACGCGGTGAACATTCCCGGCTGCACGACGCCGGGCAAGGTGTTCGTCGGCCAGCGCAAGGACCCGTTCGCCGTCAACCTCGGCGTCGTCTTCGACCTGCTCAACGTCCCCGGCGCGGCCGACTTCACGCCCGCCGAGGCCGCGTTCCTGCTCGACAACTCGAAGAAGGACGCCGGCCAGGACGACCTCGCCGATGCCAACGTGACCACGCTCGCACTCGAGGTGCCGACGAGCTGCCTGCTGGCCGCCGGCGCGAACGATCCGGTGATCGGCGGCTGGACGACGGCGAGCCTGCGCCAGGGCTCGCTCCTCAGCAGCGCGCCCAAGAGCGGCCACCAGACCTCGGCGCTCACCGGCGGCGCATGGACGCAGGTCTCTCGCCTCGGCATGCCGCTCGTCAACGAGCTCGTCATCGGCCTGCCCGACAAGGACAAGTTCAACAATTCGAAGCCGAAGGACGACGGCCAGTTCGCCACATACGTGACCAACCCGACGCTGCCGGCGCTGATCGAGATCGCACTGGCGATGCCGGGCATCGCGCCGACCAACTTCCCGCGCACCGACCTGGTGACGACCTTCCTCACCGGCATCAGCGGCGTCAACCAGCCGAAGGCGTTCTCGGCGTCGCCGGCGACCGGCGTCGCCTCCGAGATGCTGCGCCTCAACACGGCGATCGCGCCGACGCCCGAGCCGGCTCAGAACCGCCTCGGCCTGCTCGGCGGGCTGCTCGGGCCGGCACCGCAGGATCTCGCCGGATATCCCAACGGTCGACGTCCCAGCGACGACGTCGTCGACATCTCGCTGATCGCGGTGATGGGCGGCCTCTGCGTCGCCAACGGCAACGGCGACACGTACAAGCTCGGCGCGGCCTGCAAGCCGAGCGCCGCGCCGCTCGGCACGGCGGCGTTCGGTCTGCACGACGGCGTCGACCAGGCCGGACCCAAGGTCAAGGCCAACGGCCCGCTGCTGCCGGCGTTCCCGTACCTCGGCACGCCGTTGCCGGGCGCCAAGTGAGGAGCTCGCCATGAAGAAGACATTCCTTGTTTCGCTCGTGGCCGCATCGGTGCTCGCCGCCTGCGGCGGCGGCGACGACGCTCCGCCGCCACCGCCCGCGACCGCCGAGGTGCCGGCGAGCGCGAGCCAGTCGGCGGCGGGCTTCATCGCCTACCTGCAGGAGCTCGTCGCCTCGATGGCCGACTTGCTCGAGCCGGTCGACACCAGCGCCGTCGTGCCGCCCGCCGACGACGTCGGCGAGCCGGCCAAGGTGGACTGAGAGGCGAGGGTGGCGGTCGGATCCGCCACCCTTAGCATCGCCGCGATGCGATCGCTGCACGCACTGACCGGCGCCCTCGCGGCCGGTCTTCTTCTGGCGGGTGCGGCCGCTGCCGTCGGCGCAGCGCCGATCCAGCCGACGCGCGACGACGAGGTCGTCGAGGTGCTGCCGGCGAGCGCAGCCAACCGCGAAGACCGCCAGCTGCGCAAGCGACTGGCGGCGCGGCCCGACGACGCGCGCCTCGCGACGGCGGTCGCACGACGCTATCTCGAGCAGGCGCGCGAGTCCGGGGATCCGCGATTCGCCGGCCTTGCCCTCGCGGCACTGCGCGCATGGCCCGACGCGAATGCCGCGCCCGACGACGTGCTTCTTCTGCGCGCGACGCTCGAGCAGTACCTCCACGAATTCGACGCCGCCGTCGCGCACCTGCGCCTGCTTCTCGCGCGGCCGGGCAGCGAGCGCCAGCCGCAGGCCTGGCTCACGCTCGCGACGGTGCTGCGCGTGCAGGGGCGCTATGCGGACTCCGATGGGGCGTGTCGCGCGATCGCCGGTGCCCCGGTCTACCAGACCGCGTGCCTGGCCGAGAACGCGGCGCTGCGCGGCGAGACCGCCGCGGCGCGACGCAGCTTCGAGACGATGCTCGCCGAGCGCGGGCTGTCGCCAGGCACGCGCGGCTGGCTGACGACGTCGCTGGCCGAGCTCGAGGAGCGCGACGGCCGCGCCGCGGCGGCCGACGCGGCCTATCGCAGCGTGCTGAAGGTCGGTTCCGACACCTATGCAGCGATCGCCTATGCCGACTTCCTGATCGCGCAGCACCGGCCCGCCGAGGCGCTGGCAGTGCTGAAGGACGAGGCCCGTACCGACACCGTCGTGCTGCGCCTCGCGATCGCGGGAACGCTCGCGCGCAGCGCCTCCGCGATGCGCGACGTCGCCGAGATGCGCGAACGGATCGCGCTTGCCAACGAGCGCCCCGAAGCGAGCGTCTTTCACGGCCGAGAGCAGGCGATGTTCGCGCTCGTCGTCGAGCGCGATCCGGACCGCGCGCTCGCGCTCGCGCGCGGCGATGTCGCGCGCCAGCGCGAGCCGCTCGACCTGCTGGTCTTCGCCCAGGCAGCGCGGGCGAGCGGACAGCGCCAGGCCCTCGAGGAGGCGCGTCGCCTCAAGGCCTCGGTCGGCCTGCACGATCGCCGCATCGATGCCTTGCTCTGAGGCGATGGCGGCGTGATGCGCGACGCGGTCCGCAGGGCGCTGCGCGCGCTGGTCGCCTTCGCCCTGCTCACTGTGGTGGGCGCCGCCGGCGCGCACAAGGCGAGCGATTCCTACCTGCAGGTCAGTGCCGAGCCGGGACAGCTCGACGTGCGCTGGGACATCGCCCTGCGCGATCTCGACGTCGCCCTCGACCTCGACAGCGACGCCGACGGCAAGCTCACGTGGGGCGAGGTGCGCGCTGCCTGGCCGCGCATCGAGGACTACGCGCTGCACCGGCTGGCCATCGAAGGCTGCCCGCTCGCGGCCGTGGGGCGCGCGCTCGAGCGGCGCAACGACGGTGCCTATGCGGTGCTCACGCTGCGATCGTCCTGCACGCTGGCGGCGGGCGCGCCGCGAATCTCGTACGGCCTCTTCGCCGAGGTCGACCCGACCCATCGCGGCATCGCCAAGGTGCAGCGGCCGGGACAGGGCGTCGCGTTGTCGGTGCTCGAGCCGAGCGCAGCAATGACGGCGGTGGCGTCGCTTTCTGCCTCGGCGCCGAGCGGAGGAGCCAGCGGCGTCGCGGCGTCGCGCCCGGCCGGCGCCTCGTCGTCCGATGCCGCGTCCCGGCCGCCGGCGTCGGGGGCGCGCTGGCAGTTCCTGCTCGAAGGCGTGCGGCACATCCTCACCGGCTACGACCACGTCCTCTTTCTGCTCTGCCTGCTCCTGCCGTCGGTAATGCGCAGAAGCTCGGCCGGCTGGCAGCCGGTCGATCGGATGGGGCAGGCGGCATGGCCGGTCGTGGGCATCGTCTCCGCGTTCACGGTCGCGCACTCGATCACGCTCGGCCTGGCGGCCCTGAAGCTGATCTCGCTGACACCCGCGTTCATCGAGCCGGCGATCGCGGCGACGATCGTCCTGGCCGCGCTCGACAACGTGCTGCCGATCTTTCCGGTGCGGCGCGTCGTCGTCACCTTCTTCTTCGGACTCGTCCACGGCTTCGGGTTTGCCGGCGTGCTGGCCGAGCTCAACCTGCCGCGCGCGGACTTCGCCTGGGCGCTGCTTCAGTTCAACCTCGGCCTGGAGGTCGGCCAGCTCGTGATCGTCGCGGTCGCGACGAGCGTGCTGTTCGGGCTGCGGCGCTGGCGCGGCTACCCGAAGGTCGTGATCGGCGCGGGCTCCGCGATCGCGATCGCGATCGGCGTCGCCTGGCTGATCGAGCGGATCGGCAACGTCTCGATCCTGCCCTTCTGAAGGCGCTCCCTTACAATGAGGGGAACAGCACCTCACAAGAGCGAGAAAGGCATGACGGTTATGACACCGCGAACTACCACCCCGGTCCCGAGGGTGTAGGCCGCCGCGCGTCCCCGCATCCGCATCGTCTTCCTGTTCGAACGAAAAGCGCGGCCGGTCCGCGCTTTTTCATTGCTGGAGTGTGCTCATGATCTCGATCCAACTGCCCGACGGCTCGCGCCGCGAATTTCCCGGACCGGTGACGGTCGCGGAAGTCGCCGCGTCGATCGGTCCCGGGCTCGCGAAGGCGGCGCTCGGCGGGCGCGTCGGCGCAGGCAAGGGAAGCCGCGTCGTCGACACCAGCTACCGCATCGAACACGACGAGCAGCTCGCGATCGTCACCGAGAAGGATGCCGATGGCCTCGAGCTGATTCGCCATTCGACGGCGCACCTGCTCGCGTACGCGGTGAAGGAATTGTTCCCCGACGCGCAGGTGACGATCGGCCCGGTCATCGAGAACGGCTTCTATTACGACTTCGCGTACAAGCGACCGTTCACGCCCGAGGACCTCGCGGCGATCGAAGCCAAGATGGCCGAGCTCGCGAAGAAGGACGAGCCGGTGACACGCCGGGTCCTGCCGCGCGACGAGGCCGTCGCGCACTTCAACGCCATCGGCGAGGCCTACAAGGCCGAGATCATCGGCTCCATTCCCGCCGGCGAAGACGTCTCGCTGTACCGCGAGGGCGCGTTCGAGGACCTGTGTCGCGGCCCGCACGTGCCGCGCACGGGCAGGCTGAAGCACTTCAAGCTCATGAAGGTCGCAGGCGCCTACTGGCGCGGCGACTCGAAGAACGAGATGCTGCAGCGCATCTACGGAACGGCGTGGGCGACGAAGGACGAGCTGCAGGCGTACCTGCACATGCTCGAGGAGGCGGAGAAGCGCGATCACCGCAAGCTCGGCCGGGAGCTCGACCTGTTCCACATCGACGAGGTCGCGCCCGGCGTCGTCTTCTGGCACCCCAAGGGCTGGGCGCTCTGGCAGGCGATCGAGCGCTACATGCGCCAGGTCTACCTCGACACGGGGTACCAGGAAGTCAAGGGGCCGCAGCTCCTCGACAAGAGCCTGTGGGAGAAGACGGGCCACTGGCAGAACTACCGCGAGAACATGTTCACGACGGAGTCGGAGAAGCACGAGTACGCGCTCAAGCCGATGAACTGCCCGGGCCATGTGCTGATCTTCAAGTCGCACCTGCGCAGCTACAAGGAGCTGCCGATCCGCTACGGCGAGTTCGGCCAGTGCCATCGCAACGAGCCGAGCGGCGCGCTGCACGGGATCATGCGCATCCGCGGCTTCACGCAGGACGACGGCCACGTCTTCTGCACGGAGGACCAGATCCTCGACGAGTGCGTCGCCTACACCGAGCAGCTGCAGAAGGTGTACCGCGACTTCGGCTTCACCGACATCATCTACAAGGTCGCGACGCGGCCGGACAGTCGCGTCGGCGCCGACGACCTCTGGGACAAGGCGGAGTACGCGCTCCAGGAAGCGTTGCGCCGCTCGGGATGCGAGTTCGTCATCTCCCCCGGCGACGGCGCCTTCTACGGCCCGAAGATCGAGTACACGCTGAAGGACGCCCTCGGCCGGCAGTGGCAGCTCGGCACGATGCAGGTCGATTTCAACACCGCCGAGCGGCTCGGCGGCGACTACGTCACCGAGACGAGCGGCCGCGCCTTCCCGGTGATGCTGCACCGGGCGATCGTCGGCAGCTTCGAGCGCTTCATCGGCATCCTGATCGAGCATCACGCCGGGGCGATGCCCGCCTGGCTGGCGCCGGTGCAGGTCAGCGTCCTCAACATCTCGGAAAACTCGGCCGATTACGCCCAGGAAGTTGCCAAAACGCTGCAAAAACAAGGACTTAGAGCCGAGGCGGATTTGCGGAACGAGAAAATCACCTATAAAATACGGGAGCATTCCTTGCAAAAGGTCCCGTTCATCCTCGTCGTCGGCGACAAGGAGAAGGCAAGCGGGGCCGTTTCCGTGCGCGCCCGGGGCAATCTCGACCTCGGTGCGATGCCTCTCGGCGACTTCACCGCGAAGCTCGTCGACGACATCGCCCGAAAGGCTTGAAAGTCCCAGGCCCGAAGCGACATTCGGGCCGCGGGCGCGCTTTGTTTATTTTTGGGCCTCCGCCTGGGGCTCGATGAAAGGCCATTCACATCGCTACTTTCGCTGACCGTCGTCAACCCAATGCCGAGCG
>DATIDZ010000171.1:0-4676 GCA_035456045.1 Caldimonas sp. | reverse complement strand
GACCAGGAAGAGGCGATGGAGGTCGCCGACCGCATCGTCGTCATGAACCAGGGGCGGATCGAGCAGGACGGCGCACCCGACGAGGTCTACGACCACCCGGCGTCGCCCTTCGTGCTGCAATTCCTCGGCGACGTCAACCAGTTCCGCAGCGACGGCGCGGGCGGCGCGGCGCCGGGCGGCTTCCCGGGCGATGCGCGAACCGCGTACGTGCGGCCGCACGAGCTCCAGGTCGTCGCCGAGGCGGCGCCCGGCTCGGTCCCGGTGACGCTCGCCCAGGCGCTCACCGTCGGCCCCAACACGCGCCTCGAGTTCCGCCGCGCCGACGGGCCGGGCTACGTCGACGTCGAGATGCCGCGCCCGGAATGGCTCGCCCTGCGCGACCGCCTGGGGCTGAAGCCGGGATCGAGCGCGCACCTGCTGCCGCGCAAGGTGACCCGCTTCTCGAGCGAGGACATCGATCCGGCCGCGATGATCTGAGCGGCGTCGCGCGACGGGACGCCGACCGGCGAGCGTCAGGACAGCAGCTGCTTCCTGGCGCGATGGACGCGCACGAACAGGTTCTCCTCGCTGATGCCGAGCTCGGCGCACACCGCTTCGGTCGACCGATCCTCGACGACGCGCAGGCGCATCGCGTCGCGCAGCGTCGCCGGCAGCCGCTCGATGCCGGCAAGCGCGCGCGCGAGCTCCTCGCGCTGCTCGGCGATCTCGTCGGGGCGCGGTTGCGGGCAGGCGACGCCGTGCGCGGCGCCTTCGCCGCCCTCGTCGTCGTCGAGCGCGTCGTGGTGGAAGTCGCCGCAGCGAAGCGTGTCGACGATCTTGTTCTTGAGCACCGCCGTCAACCAGGAGCGCAGCGCGGCGCGGCCACCGAAGCGGGCGCGACCGGTGAGCACGGCCTCGATGACGTCGTGGACCGCGTCCTCGGCGAGCGCCGGATCGCGCAGCTTGCGAAGCGCGAAGCGGACGAGGTAGGGCCGGTGCGAGACGAGCTCGGCCACCGAGACGGGCACCGAGTCCGCGCCGTCTCGTGCCGGGCGGGCGGGCACGCGGCGTGGCGCGCGGGGGGAAGAAGCGGGCGAGAGCAGGGCGGCGTTCATGCAGGCGGTCCGATCCGTCAGAAGCGATGCGCCACTGTCGCGGCGTGACATCGCGCGTTTCTCGCGAAAGATCACGCCACCATCACATCGCTGTAAGACCTCGCGCAGCGGCGAGACAATCGGACATGCCGCCCGCCTCGATCCTGGTCGCCGAGGACCAGACCGACATCCGTGACCTGCTGGTGATGAACCTGCGCAGCGCCGGCTACGACGTCAGCGCCGTCGCCGACGGGCCGGCCGCGCTGGCGAGCCAGGCCGAGCGCGCGAGCGACCTGCTCATCCTCGACCTCATGATGCCGGGCCTCGACGGCCTCGAGGTCACCAAGGCGCTGCGTGCCAAGGGCCGCTCGACGCCGATCCTCATGCTGACCGCGAAGTCGACCGAGCTCGACCGCGTGCTCGGCCTCGAGCTCGGTGCCGACGACTACCTCACGAAGCCGTTCTCCCTCGCCGAGCTGCTGGCGCGCGTGAAGGCGCTGTTGCGCCGCGCCGACCTGCTGCGTGCCGCCCAGGCGGCCAGCGCGGCCGAGCCGCGGGTCGTGCGCAATGGCGAGCTCGAGATCCTGCCGGCCAAGCGGCAGGCACGCTTTCGTGGCGCCGCGATCGACTTCACCGCGCTCGAGTTCGACCTGCTGCTGCACTTCGCCTCGCATCCCGGCCACGTGTTCTCGCGCGGCCAGTTGCTCGACGCGGTCTGGGGCTACACGCACGACGGCTACGAGCACACGGTGACGACGCACATCAACCGCCTGCGCGCCAAGCTCGAGGCCGACCCGATGCGGCCCGAGCTGATCCTCACGGTGCGCGGCGCCGGCTACAAGATGCGCGATCCGCCGTGAGTGTCCGGGTCAAGCTCGCGCTGACGATCTTCGCGACCGGCCTGCTCACCGCGCTGCTCGTCATCGCGACGGTCGTCTATTCATTCCAGCGCTTCGAGAACGAGACCGCGTACCGCCGCGGCATGGGCTTCCTTTCCCGCGTCGTCAGCATGTACGACAACATCTTCGACATGCACGAGAAGGACGCGGTCGCGTTCCAGGCGTGGCTGCGCGCGCTCGTCCTGTTCGAGCCGGACACCGAGCTGTACCTGCTCGACCAGGGCGGCACCGTGCTCGCCAAGACCGGCCCGACGCCGCTCAAGCCGGGGACGCGCGTGGCGCTCGCGCCGGTGCGCGAGTCGATCGAGCAGAAGGACGCGTCGTACGTCATGGGCGACGATCCCGAGCGCATGGACGCCGGTGCCGTCGTCGTCGCCAAGCCGGTGCGCCGGGCGGCGGGGGCCGGGGGCGGGGTCGATGCGGGCTACCTGTATCTCGTCCTGCACACGCAGCAGTTGCCGGCCGATCGCTGGGACGTCCTGCGCAGCAGCTTCGCGCGGCCGGCGCTCGGCGCCGTGGTCGCCGTCGTCGCGCTGACGACGCTGCTGGCGGCGCTCATCATCGCCGCCGTGACCAAGCCGCTGCGCCGCCTGACCGAGGCGGTGTCGACGCTGTCGCAGGGCGGCCTCGCCGAAGGCCTGGCCGTCGCGCCCGGGAGTCCGCTGCCGGCGCCGACTCCCGACGAATTCGGCAAGCTGACGAACGCCTTCGAGATGCTGCTCGACATCTGCCGGCGCCAATGGAACGCGCTGCGACGCACCGATCACTTCCGGCGCGAGGGCGTCAGCAACCTTTCGCACGACCTGCGCTCGCCGTTGACGGCGACCGTCGCCTGCCTCGAGACGCTCGAAGGGCGGTGGGCCGGCGAGCCGGCGCGCGCCGAGGATCGACGCCTGGTCGAGATCGCGCTTCGCAACACGCGCAACGCCGCCGGCATGGTCCAGTCGCTCGGCGACCTGGCCAAGCTCGACGAGCCGGAGTTCGGCCTGCGCAGCGAAGCCGTCGATGCCGGCGAGCTGCTCGACGACATCGCCGTCCGCTTCGCCGAGCGGGCCGCGCGGCAGGGCGTGTCGCTGCGGACGTTGGCGCCGTCGCGCGAGGGCGGTGCGCCGCGCGCCGAGCTCGACATCGAGCTGTTCGAGCGCGCCGTCGCCAACCTCCTCGACAACGCGCTCAAGTTCTGCCCGCGCGGCAGCACCGTGACGCTCGCCGCCCACGCGCGCGACGGTCGGGTGGAAGTGAGCGTCGCCGACGACGGGCCCGGCATCGCAGCGGCCGACCTGCCGCATCTCTTCGATCGCTTCTACCAGAGCCGCTCGACGGTCGCGCCGGCGACGGCAGAAGGCGGGCGCGGCCTGGGCCTGGCGATCGTCAAGCGCATCGCCGAGCTGCACGGCGGCGACGCGGCCGTCGAGAGCGCGCCGGGACGCGGCACACGCGTCGTGATCACGGTGCCGGCCGCAGCCGCGCCGCGTCGCGACGAGCCCGCCCGCGGCTGATCGCTGTGCACCGGGAAACTCCGGGGGCACGCGTTCGAGGCGATCGCTAGAGTGCGGGTCTCCTGCGAGGCACCTGCGTGGTGCCGCGACGGAACGAACGACGAGGAGACACGGGGCGCCGAGCGCTTCGACACAGGCCACAGGCCGAAGCAAAACACGAAAAGGGGCGCCGCACCGGCGCCCCTTTTTCTTGTCGGGCGAGAACTGTGCCGCGCCGCGCGCCCGTCGATGCCGCCCCCGCACCTCGACCGGGTCGCTACCATGCGGGCTGCCCCGCCTGCGACACCATGCACGACAAATCGAACCGACGCCTTCTCGACGTCGACATCCCGGCGCAGCCCGACGTGCTGGTCAAGCTGTCGCTGCTGCTCGCCGAGGACGAGGTCGACCTCAACGCCGCCAGCCTGCTGATCAGCTCCGACATGGCGCTCGCCGCGGCCGTGCTCAAGGCGGTGAACTCGGCGATGTACGGCTTGCGCGGCCGCGTTCAGAGCGTGCAGCAGGCGATCACGTACCTCGGCACGCGCGAAGTCGCGTCGGTCACTTTCGAGATGGGCTTGCGCGCCGTCTTTCCCGATGCGCCCGAACTGCAGGCGCTCTGGGAACGCTCGCGCGTCCGTGCGCTGCTGATGGGCCGGATCGCCAACGCGCTCGGCGTCGACGCCTGGGCGGCGCACTCGGCCGGCTTGTTCGAGGAATGCGGCAAGGCGGTCATGTTCCGCCACGCGACCGAGCGCTACAAGCCGCTCCTCGCGCAGGCCAAGAACGACGAAGAGCTGCTGATGCTCGAGCACGCCAAGTTCGGGGTCAGCCACGACACCCTCGGTGCGGCGCTGTGCGAGAGCTGGGGCGTCGCGCCGCAGGCGGTCGACAGCGTCCGCTACCACGTCATCGTCAACAGCACGCTCGAGTTGCCGATGCAGGTGCCCCGTCGCGGGATCTGCGCGATCTCGGCACTGGCGCACGCGCTGATGACCGATCCGGACAGCGTCGACGAGGTCGCCCGCAAGGTGGCGCCGCAGGCCGGGCTCGACGTCACGCTCAGTCAGCGCGCGACGCGTCGCGTGCAGCAGCAGATCGAGGCCGCGGTCGCGCGCCACGAGCAGGACTAGCGTGATCTGATGGCACCGCTACCGGGCCCGAAGCCGCCGGTCAACGCCGACTGACGCTCCTGGGTCGTGCCGCTGCGGCGCAGTGCCTCGTAC
>DATIDZ010000170.1:0-16267 GCA_035456045.1 Caldimonas sp. | reverse complement strand
CATCAAGCACAGCGAGGCCACCCACTGCGAAGTGCGCTGCTCGATCGAGGACCGCAGCCTCGTCCTGACGGTGCGGGACGACGGCAAGGGGATCGCCGCCGACCTCCACCGCGGCCAGGGCATGTCGAGCATGAAGCGGCGCGCCAAGAAGATGAACGGCCAGTGCCTGGTAGAGTCCCGCCCCGGCTACGGTGTCGTGATTTCGCTCACGGTCCCCCTCTGACCCGCCCGCGGGCGGTCCTGTGCGCTTGCTAGGATGCTGGAGGGCGGCTGGGCCGCCCTGCCAGCTCGGCTGTGCACGGTGCTTGCTCTGTTGAGGTCGCGTCGGTCCCCTCCTGCCCCGTGGCAGCCCGAGGGGGGCGCTTTCGGAGGTTCCATGACGAACATCTTGCTGTTGGAGGACGTTCCCGAGGCCAGCGCCTGGCTCAAGGTGCAGGTGGCCGAGGTGTTCGCCGAGCCGGTGTTCTTCGATGCCTCGCGCGTCAACGGCGCCCTGGCGATCATCGCCAAGGAGCAGATCGACGTCGCCCTGATCGATCTGGGGCTGCCCGACGGCTCGGGGGTGGACGTCGTCGTCGCCCTGCGCGAGGCGCAGCCCAAGGCGCAGGCGGTCGTCGTCACCATCCACGACGACGACGATCACCTGTTCCCCGCGCTCCAGGCCGGTGCGTTCGGCTATGTGCTCAAGGATCAGCCCGAGGCCGTCATCGTCGACCAGTTCCGGCGCATGAGCCAGGGAGAGCCGCCGCTCTCGCCGGCGATCGCCCGCCGGGTCATGGCGCATTTCGCGTCGCGCTCCTCGGCCCGGGAGCGGCCGCGCAACGTGCCCCACGTCGCCCTGACCGATCGGGAGAACGAGGTGCTCCTGCGCGTCGCCAAGGGCTACACCCTGCCGGAAATCGCCGTGCAGCTGAACCTGTCGCGCCACACGATTTCGGATTATGTGAAGCAGATCTATCGAAAGCTCAACGTCAGCTCGCGCGCCGAGGCGGCGCTCGAGGCCCAGCGGCTCGGCCTGTTCGGCCGGGGTCGCCGGGCCCAGGCGCACGCCAACTGACGCTCGGGGCCCCGCCCGCCGAAGGCGCGTCGGACAGGTCTGACCCCGTTCGGGGCATGACGGCGCCGGGAAAAGCCGTGTAGAACCTCGACCTTGGCCGCAGGCGGGCGGTCCCCTGCCAATCCCGGGCTGCATCCGCAGCTCTGCCGATGTTCGACGATCCCCACAAGAGAACCTTCTTCAGCGCGCCGCAATCGGTCCAGTCGCTGATCGCCGCCTTCCTCGAGCCCGGCATCACCGTCCTGACCTTCATCGTCGCCACCCTCGCGGCCGGCGAGGTCATGGATCGACCGGCGCTGACGCTGTGCCTGCTCGTCTTCGCGCTCACCTTCCCGGGCCGGGACCGCTTCCGCGAGCGGCTCCTGGAGGCCGGTGTCGACATCGCCTCCTCGTGGGTCGTGCTGCTCTCGATCCTCGCGCTCTGCGCCTATGCGACGCGGAGCTTCCATTACTTCGAGAACGACGTCCTGCTCGCCTGGGCGGTGATCACGCCGATCCTGCAATGGCTCGCGACCTGGCTCGGCCGAACCATCGTCCGGCGCCGCGCGGCGCGCTCGCGTCGGACGGCCGTGGTCGTCGGCGCCAGCTCGCTCGGCGTCAAGGTCGCACGCGCGCTGCAAGGCGGCGACGATGTGGGCGTCGAGTTCGTCGGCTTCTTCGACGACCGCACCGACGGCCGGATCGACCCCGCCGCCAAGAGCAAGGTGCTGGGCAATCTCTCCGAGGTCGCCGCCTTCACGACCGAGCACCGCATCCGCGAGGTCTACATCACGCTGCCGCTCGGCTCGCAGCCCCGCATCGTCGAGCTGCTCGACCAGCTGCAGGGCACGACCGCGTCGCTCTTCTTCGTCCCGGATGTGTTCGGCATCAGCATCATCCAGGGACGCCTGCAGGACATGAACGGCGTGCCCGTGGTGGGCATCTGCGAGACGCCGTTCACCGGCACCAACGAGCTCGTCAAGCGGATCAGCGACGTCGTCATCGCCAGCATCATCATCGTCCTGATCTCGCCCCTGCTGCTGGCGATCGCCATCGGCGTCAAGCTCAGCTCGCCGGGGCCGGTGCTCTTCAAGCAGCGCCGCAACGGCCTCGACGGACACGAGATCGTCGTCTACAAGTTCCGCTCCATGCGCACCATGGAAGACGGCGACGTCGTCCGCCAGGCGACGCGCAACGACCCGCGCGTGACGCCGTTCGGTGCCTTCCTGCGCCGCACCTCGTTCGACGAGCTGCCCCAGTTCTTCAACGTCCTGCGCGGGACGATGAGCATCGTCGGGCCGCGTCCGCACGCCGTCACCCACAACAAGGAATACCGCCAGATCATCAAGGCCTACATGGTCCGCCACAAGGTCAAGCCGGGCATCACCGGCTGGGCGCAGGTGAACGGCCAGCGCGGCGAGACCGACACCGTCGAGAAGATGCGGATGCGGGTCGAATACGATCTTGAATATCTGCGCAACTGGTCGCTCGCGCTCGACCTGAAGATCATCGCGAGCACGATCAAGGTGCTCTTCTTCGATCGCCAGGCGTACTGAGACGCGTGCTTGTGACGAAAGCACCTTGAGGACACCGAACATGAACAATGGCCACCGAGTTCTGCTGCATCCCATCGGCGCCGCCGCGGCTGCGCTGAGCCTCGCGCTCGCCTGCGTCGCCGACGCACGCGCCCAGGCGGCGCCATCGGGCAGCGGCGCGCCTTCGGGCAGCAGCGGCTCTGCCGGCGCACCGGGCGGTCCGAGCGGCCCCACCAGCACCCCGAGCACGCCCACGAGCGGTTCCGGCGGCCTGGGCGGACCGGAAGGCGGCAGGCTCGGCGGTCCGTCCGATCCCAACCCTTACTACATCGGCGTCAGCCAGGCCTTCATCCACGACTCGAACGTGTACCGGATCCCTGACGGCCGTGCCGACACCTACTCGGTGACCAGCCTTCTCGGCGGCTTCGACCAGACGATCGGGCGCCAGCACGTCTTCGCGCGGGGCGTCGTGTCGGGCAACCGGTACCAGGACGAAAAGAACCTCAACAACACGAGCTACAGCGCCTACGCAGGCGTCGACTGGGAGACCATCGAGAACCTGTCCGGCAATCTCAACGGCTCGTTCAACCGCAGCCTCACGGCGGCGCCGACGAACGCCGGCGTGCCGGTGGCGACCCAGAACATCTCCGACACGCAGACGATCTCGGCGCTCATCCGCTGGGGCGGGCCTTCCCTGCTCTCGCTCGAGGGCGGCGCTTCCTACTCGAACGTCGGCTATTCGTCGGACCAGTACGCCTCCTCGGAATTCAACCAGAGCAGCGTCAACATCGGCCTCTTCTATCACGGCGGCGGACCGTTCCGGATCGGCATCGGCCTGCGCACCGACACGACCCGCACGCCGCAGGCCTTCGTCGATCCGGCCACGGGCCAGGTCCAGTCGACCCGCCTGACCGGCAAGCACGTCGACCTGACCGCCGACTACGACGTCACCGGGCAGGTCCGCGCCGATGGGCGGCTGAGCTACACGCGCCAGGAAAGCTCGATTCCCGGGCAGGAGGACTTTTCCGGCTGGACCGGGAATCTCGGCCTCGCATGGCAGGTGACCGGCAAGACCTTCCTGCGTGTCGACGCCTCGCGCAATGCCGGCTTCAATGCGACGACCTACAACACCTTCGCGTTCACGGAGACCGCCAACGGCATCGCCTTCACGCCCGTGGTCGGCGTCTACCAGAACAACCAGCTCGTGAGCTCCGCGGGCATCAGCGCGACCTGGGCGGCGACCGCGAAGATCTCGGCCTTCGCAAGCGCGCGGTGGCAGCGCTCGCATCAGGTCAACGTCTTCGTCGCACCCGGAACGCCTGCCTCGGACATCACGGACGTCTCCGACGTCTTCGCGCTCGGCGCCAACTACGCCATCACGCGAAACTGGGGCGCCTCGTGCAACATGTCGTACGAGCGCCGCGACGTCTCGGGCGGCACCAACTACGCCTACAACGCCAAGACGTTCGGCTGCTCGACGCAATACACCTGGCACTAGCGGCCGACGGCGGACGCCTCGGGGTCGGCCACGAGCGCCCCGAGCTCGGGCAGCGCGCTGGCATAGAGGTCGACGTACTCGGCAACGCAGCGATCCCAGGTGAACGTCCGCGCCCAGCGCCGGGTCGCATCGCGGCTCGCCTGCAGGCGCGGCAGCTCGGCCTCGATCACCTTGCGCATCGCGGCGGCGGAGAAGTCGCTGAAGTAGCCGGCCTGCGTGCCGCCGATCTCTGGCAGGCACGTTCGGTTCGACAGGAAGACCGGCGTGCCGAAGTGCATCGCCTCCAGCGGCGGCAGGCCGAAGCCCTCGGCGAGAGACGGGAACAGGAAGGCCTGGCAGTTGGCGAGCAGCCAGGCTTTCACCGAATCGTCGACCCCGAGCAGCACGCGCAGATTGGGCATGGTTCCCGACAGCTCGTCATGGAGGTCTTTCGAGTGGCCCCAGGCGGGGCCGACGAGCACGAAGTCCCGCTCGGGCCAGGCCCGCGCGAGGTCGACGATGGCGCCGACGTTCTTCGAGCGCGCCATGCGGCTGATGTGGAGGAAGAACGCGCGCCCCGCCAGGTCGGCCACCGGCTGCTGCGGCGCTTCGCGCAGGTCGGTGGCACCGTTGTAGATGGTGCGGATCGGCCCGTGCCATCGCACGTGCTCGGCGACATCGGCGCCGACGTACCGGCTGATCGTCACCAGCGACGTGCTGCGCGCGATCGCGAGCCGGGTCAGGGCGCGGTCGCGAAGCGGCCCCAGGCGGAGCCCGGCGTAGCGATAGTTGAGGTCATGGACGGTCAGCAGACGGTGGCGCACTCCGGCGGGCGGCCGCGTGATGTTGTGCTGGAACGTGCTGTGCCACAGCGCGCAGCCCGGCAGCTGCCAGCTTCGGAAGCGATCGCGCGGGCGATACCGCGCATACGACACGCCGTCGCCGAACGCGCCGTGCAGGCGCTCTTCCATGTGGAAGCAGAGGGCGACGCCTGCCGAGCGCCACGTCGGCGCGCGCGCGGCGAGGCCTTCGCCGAGCCGGCGCGCGAACTCGCCGAGCCCGGCGTCGAAGCTCGTCAGAGGACCGAGGCTGACCGCCAGGACCTTGTCGCTCACGACGACTCATCCCGCATACAGGGCTTCGTGGTGGCGCAGGTAGCTGTCGTACGAGAAGCGCTCGCCGAGCCGCGCGACCCTGGTGGCCATGTGGCCCTCCGGGAGCGCGCTGTCGAGCAAGTCGACCACGGCCTGCGCGATCGCGTCGGGCGAGCGCGGCGGCACGACGCGCGCGCCCGGGTCGTCGAGGCTCATCGCGGCGATCGCGCCGGCGTCGGCGCCGACCAGCCGATCGACCACGGCGGCGGCCTCGGCGTAGGCCAGGCAGAAGCCTTCCTCGTGCGACGGCTGCACGTAGACGTCGGCGGCGGCCAGGGCCGCGATCTTGTCGTCGTTCGGCAGATCCGGCGTGATCGACACGTGACTCGCGACGCCGAGCTCGCCAGCGAGGCGCTCGAGCCACGCCACGTAAGCCTCGTCGCGGATCTCGCCGATGACCTGATAGGTGAGGCCGGGGAAGCGCTTGACCAGCTGCGGCAAGGCCTTGATGACGTCGTGCTGCCCCTTCGTGTGCGCGATGCCGCCGACCGTGACGAGCCGAGGCGAGTCGGTGCGCGACGTCCTCGGCCCGCGGCCGGCAGGCGCCGCGCCGGCCTGGGCATGGAACGGGAGCGGCACGACCGTCATGCGCTCCTTCGGCAAGCCGAACCGCGCGACCATGTCGTGAACGAAGCGGCTGTGAACGATCACCTTGGGGATGGTGTCGCCGCGAAACAGCCAGCGCCAGCCGAGGCTGTTCGGAAGAAACCGGATCGCCCGCGCGAAGTAGTGCAGGGCCTCGCGATCGTGCCAGCGACGCAGCTTCTGCTCCGCGGGCGGAAGCGAATGCACGGTCAGCGCCCAGCGCGTCGACTGCAGCACGGGCAGCAGTGCGACGAGGCCCTTGGCGCCCATGCAGAGCACATGGACGAAGTCGGGCCGGAACGTCTCGATGGCCTGCCGAAGCTGCTCCGCGGACGAACGCCCGACCGGCAAGGCGATCGGGAAGTGACGCGCGACCTCTGCTCCCGGCAACGGAACGTCGCAGCCAAGAGCGATCTGATGGCCGAGTCGATGCAGCCCGGCGACGAGGTCGCGCGTCTCGGTCGGGACCCCGCCCCGCATCCAGCTGGTCGCTGCGCTGACAATCAAGATCTTCATCGACCCGACCCCGTTCCCTCGTTCGCCGCGCGAGGCTGCAGCGCCTGCGCGTACAGCTCGACCATCCGATCGACCTTGGTCTTCCAGTTGAACTCGGCCTGAACCCTTGCCGCGGCCGCCTCTCCGAGGCGCCGGCGAAGGTCAGGCGACGCCGAAAGGCCGATCATCGCAGCCTCGAGGGCCTGCATCAGTCCGTCGGACGAGCTCACCGGGACGAGGACGCCGCATGTCGCGTCGAGGTAGTCGAGCGGCCCGCCCCAGGCCGCCGCGATGACCGGCTTGGCGAGCGCCATCGCCTCGAGCACGACGGCGCCGCCGCACTCGCGCACGCTGGGCAGCACGAGCGAATCGGCCCGGACGAGCCACTGCAGGCAGGTCGCCTGAGGCAGCCAGCCGGCGAAGTGCGCCACGCCGACGTCATTCACGCCGCCGCTGCGCAAGCCGAGGTCGGCGGCCAGCTGCTCGAGGCGGTCGCGCTCCGGGCCGTCGCCGAGGATCCAGAGCCGCATCGGCGCCTTCTGCCGGGCCGCGGCGAATGCGCGCAACAGCAAATCGACGCATTTCAGCGGGATCAATCTCCCCATGAAGACGAACGTCGTGCAGCGTTCGGTCCCGTCGTCATTCGCGTCGCTCGATCGGCTCGGCGCGGTCCACAGCGACAGGTCGACGCCGTTCTCGACCAGCTCCTCGACGCGTTGACACGTTCCGGCAGGAAGCGCCTGGCGCGTCCGCTCGTTCGCGACGAGCAGGAGCGCGGCCTTGCGCTTGCCCGGCATCAGGAAGTTCAGCACGGCAGCGCTTGCCCGGCCCGCCCTCAGCAAGAGGCGCTCGGCTCGCCCCTCGTGCGCCGCGAACGCCGGCGGATAGGTCATGCCCCCGTTCATCGGACCGATCACCACCGGGCAGCCGAGCCCGTACAGCAGCGAGGGCTCGCGCGGCGACACCGGAATCGGTTGATGGACGACGTCGATGCCGTGCTCGCGGATGAGTTGCCGTGCGATGCGACGTTGCGCGATCTGGGTGGAGATCCGCGACAGGAATTCGGTCGTGAGGTAGCGCACCTGCGCGGGAAGACGACTTCCCAGGCGCCACAGAAAACGGTGCCACGCGCTGTCCTCGATGTAGACGATGTGGGGATCACCCGGGAACACCTCGGCGAGCTCGCTACGCGTGCGCGCGTGGACGAGCAGCCACGCCGCGCTGCCGCGCGCGCGCAGCTCGCGGTAGTAGTGCAGCGGAAGCGCGGCTTCGCCGCCGAACCTCGCCGAGGCGTTCTCCGCAACGACGAGGACGCGACAATCAACGCCCATCGCGTCTCGCGGCCTTGCGCGGAGAATGACACCGATGAAGATCCACCCGCTGTCCGACGTCCATGCCACCGCGATCGGCGAGGGAACGACGATCTGGCAATACGTCGTCGTCCTCGCCGGCGCGGTCATCGGCCGCGACTGCAACATCAACGCGCTGTGCCTGATCGAGAACGACGTCGTGATCGGCGATCGGGTCACCGTCAAGTCGGGCGTTCAGCTGTGGGACGGGCTGACCCTCGAGGACGACGTGTTCATCGGACCGAACGTCACGTTCACCAACGACAAGTACCCGCGCTCCAAGCACTACCCGGCGTCGTTCCAGCGGACGACGATCCGCAAAGGCGCATCGGTCGGCGCCAATGCCACCATCCTCGGCGGCATCACGATCGGGCCGGGGGCGCTGATTGGCGCGGGGTCGGTCGTGACGCGGGACGTGCCCGCCGGAGAGACCTGGCTGGGCAACCCCGCTCGCGCGAAAGGCCGGCCCTAGCACGAAAGACCCCGCAAGATCGCGCGAGCGCTGCCGTCGTTCAGGCGGCCATGACCTCGAACCAGAACGAGCAGCCGAAGTGGTGCGGCGCCGATTCGGGAACGCCGGCGAGCGGCCCGAAGGCCGCGTTCATCGCCCCCGGATGCACCCGCGAGAGCCAATGCGTGGCGAGGACGACGCGATAGCGCTGCGAGTGCGCCAGCATGCAGGCGAGAAGGTACTGCTCGGTGTGGCACCACTGGTCGTACAGGTTGGGGTAGTCGTACGGGAGGAAGATGTCGTGGACGTGGACGAGAACGCCGGCCGGCAGTGACGGGATCACGTTGCAGAACAGGTATGGCAGGTCGCCCCGGCTCCTGCAGATGTGGCTCGAATCGATGAAGAGCAGGTCGCCGGCCTGCCAGCGCCGGCCCGCCAGCTCGCTCTGCTCGACGGGCGAGAGGTGCAGCTCGTCGACGGCGGACTTGACGTCCGTCCGCGGGTAGGGGTCGTACACGACGATCCGGGTCTTCGCCTGCGCGAACGTCACGGCCTTGCGCGCGATGAGCGTGCTGAAACCGGATCCGACCTCGATGAGCGTCGGCGGCTGGCGATCCATGATCATCGACGCGTAGATCTCCGCGTCGGGCGTGTTGCAGTAGGTGTTCGAGACGGCCGGCGTGCCCATGCCGAACCGGTTGATGACGGCGTCTTCGCGGAGCGCGCGAAAGAGCGCCTGGTGACGCTCCGAATGCAGCGACTGCAGCAACGCGAGCTGGGCGTCGGCACGGAAGTCGATCGCCGGGGGATTCAGCATCGTCGCCGGCTTGTTCACCGCCTCGTCGGCGATGACCGGAGCGATCGGCTGGACGTGCTCGCGCATGTAGTTGGCGATCTCGCGGTCGCTGCGCAGACGCGGAAACACCTTGGTGAGGCCGGACGCTGCCTTGTCGAGAAAGGCCATGGATCGTTTCCCTCGGGAATGGGGTCTTTGCGGAGGATGGCACCGCGGACGGTCGTTCGCGGCATCGAGGCGATGCCCCGCGATCGACTGCGATCGCGCGGCGAACGTGGCGAGTGTAGCGACGGTCCGCGAGGCGCCGTGCGCGCGCGGCCTTTCCGTCCGCCGCGACCGAGCGACGGTTCGACGCGGTTGCAGTTCGACACCGATCGGCCTGCGAGGAGCCGGCGACGTCCCGCGAATGTCGAGCCTGTAACCGGCGGCGCGCGAATCGGTTACCGATCCGTCGCGTTTTGGCGCCCGGCAGGTCGGAATCGACGAGGGTTTCGATGGCACGTCTGTTGCGCCCCTCGAGCGGCGTACGTCCCGTCACAAGCACGGGTCCTCGACCTCGAGAGCCACTCCTCACCGCATGATTATTTCTTCGTCCATCACAATGTCCCGCATGGGCGGGTGTCTTTCGTTAGTCGCCATGGCCGCCATTTCGGCGTGCGGCGGCGCGCAGAACGATAGCGTCGATGGGGCGCACTCCTTCGCCTTTCGCGGCCAGTTGCGGATCGACGGCAATCGATTCGGGGTCGATCCGCGCGAGCCCGAGGAAATCGCTCGGGAATCGCGCTCGATGCGCATCCCGGTGGCCCCCGACGGCCCCTTGGACACCGTCGCCCCGGCAGCCGCGCCGATCTCCCCGACGCCCGCTGCACCGGCACCTGCACCCGCTGCGGCCCCCGCCCCCGCCCCCGCCCCCGCTCCGGCTCCGGCCCCGAAGACGACGATGACCGCCTCGTTTCCCTCGATCGACACGGCACGAATCCCGGTCGGTTCGCAGGGGTTCGCGAGCGACATGCTGGCCGCCACGACCGAGGTGCCGTCCGCATCCGGCGACGGTACCGGGGCATTTCGAACCGTCTGCGACTTCTCCCACATGGCGTTCGACGATCCGATCGTCTATCCCGGCCAGCCCGGGAAGTCGCATCTGCACGTCTTCTTCGGCAACACCGGAACGAACGCCAACTCGACGGCGACGTCGATCGCGACCACGGGCAACTCGACGTGCCGCGGTGGCACGATCAACCGCAGCGGCTACTGGGTTCCGGCGATCATCGACACGCGTGACGGAACGCCCGTCAAGCCCGATTCGCTGATCGTCTATTACAAGACCGGCTACAACGGGGTCAAGCCGGGAGACATCAAGTCGCTGCCGCAAGGTCTCAGGATGATCGCCGGCGATTCGAAGAACAGCGGACCCTACCAGTGGGGCGGCCCTGCCCACTTCACCTGCCTGGACTCCAGCGGAACAGGACCGCAGTCGCAGAACATTCCGGTCACCTGCGCCACCGGAAGCGCGATCTGGGCGAGCGTGATGTTTCCCCAGTGCTGGGACGGCATCAACCTCGACTCGCCCGACCACAAGAGCCACATGTCGTACCCGGTCGCAGGAAGCTGCCCGGCGACGCACCCCGTCGCCGTGCCCGAGATCACCGTCAACGTCGCCTACACGGTCACCGACATGAGCGCCCTGGCGCGCTGGCGCATGACCTCGGACACCTACGATCCGAGTATCCCGGCGGGCTATTCGTCGCACGCAGACTGGTTCAACGGCTGGAAGCCCCAGATCATGGACGCGTTCGTCCAGAACTGCGACCAGCCGCCGAAAGACTGCCACGCCCACCTCCTGGGCAACGGACAGAAGATGCTGGGCGTCGGCGCCTAGCCTCAAAGCGCGTGCCCGCGCCCCTAGGGGCGCCTCTCCCTGGCCCCGCGGCGGCGGTATGCAAGCGCGTGACCGTAAAATTGCGGGACTCCTCCTTCTCGCGATCTCGACAGCGTGTCAGCGTCTGACACCCCGCCAGGCAACATGACACGACCTTCCGATGTCGAGCTTCCCCCGGCCCGAGCCTGGCCACGTTCGCGACTTCTCAACGTCTGGGTCGACGACCTGACGATGTCGGAGCTCATGGACAAGCTCGACCGCGGCATGGTCTTCACTCTCAATCCCGACCATCTCTATCACCTGCAGCGGAACGCCGCGTTCTTCGCGGCTTATCGCAAGGCGGACTTCATCACGTCGGACAGCAAGTACGTCTACTGGGCCCTCGGCTGGATCGGCAGGCGCATCCAGGAGAAGGTCTCCGGGTCCGACATCGTGCCGACGTTCTGCCACCACCGCCGCAACGATCCCGACACCAAGGTGTTTCTCCTCGGCGCGGCGCCAGGGATTGCGCAGCGCGCCCTCGAACGGATCAACGCGCGCGAAGGTCGCGAGATCGTCGTCGGCGCGCTCGGTCCGTCGATGAACTTCGTCAACGACGAGGCCGAGATCGCCGACGCGCTGCGCCGCATCAACGAATCCGGCGCCACGGTTTTGATCGTCGGCCTCGGCGCGCCGAAGCAGGAGATCTGGATGGACCGCTACCGGAGCGCCATGCCCAACGTCAGGATCATGATGGGCGTCGGCGCGACGATCGACTACGAAGCCGACGCCGTGGTTCGAGCGCCGCGCTGGATGACGCGCAACGGCTTGGAGTGGCTCTATCGCATCACGACCGAGCCCAGGCGCTACTGGCGCCGCTACCTCCGCGACATGGAGTTCTTCTGGCTCGTGCTGCTCGACGGCATCGGCCTCTACCGCCCGCCGCGCCTCGGCAGGAACGACTCATGATCAAGACCGCCATGGTGGGCCTGGGCAAGATGGGGCTGTCCCACCTGGCCATCCTTCGTGCCCATCCCGACCTGGACGTCGTCGCCGGCTGTGACGCGACCGCCTACCTCACCGACATCCTCTCGAAGCACGCGGGCCTGAAGTGCTATTCGGACTTCGAGGAGATGCTCCGAGCCGAGAGCCTCGATGCGCTGGTCGTGGCGACGCCGTCGAAGCTGCATGCGCCGATGGTGCAGGCCGCGCTCGAGCGCGGCCTCGACGTCTTCTGCGAGAAGCCGTTCGTGCTCGACGTCGCCGACGGAGAGCGGCTGATCGAGCTCGCGCGCAGCCGCGAGCGCGTGACCCAGGTCGGCTACCACTACCGCTTCGTGGGTGCCTTCAAGGAGGCTGCGCGGCTCGTCAAGTCGGGTGCGCTCGGCGACGTCCACCACGTTCGCGCCGAAGCCTACGGCCCCGTGGTGCTGCGCAGGAAGGGAGGCACGTGGCGATCGGCGAAGAGCGAAGGCGGCGGCGCGCTCTACGACTACGCGTGCCACGCGATCGACCTCGTCGACTTCATCTTCGCGACGCCGTCGGCCGTGAGCGGCGTCGTTCGCCACAGCGTCTTCTCGCGCGATGTCGACGACGAGATCTACAGCACGCTTCACTTCGAGAACGGCGCGAGCGGCCAGCTGAGCGTCAACTGGAGCGACGAGAGCTTTCGCAAGATGTCGACCAAGATCAGCGTGTGGGGCACCAACGGCCGCATCACGGCCGATCGCCAGGAGTGCCAGCTCTACCTGCGCGAGCCTCATCCTTCGCTGCCCGGGGTCGAGAAGGGCTGGACCGTGCGCTACACGACCGACCTCTCCGACGAAGTCTGGTTCTACCTGCGCGGCGAGGAGTACTCGGCGCAGATCGACTACTTCGCGCAAAGCATCAAGATGCGCCGGCTCGACGGCGAGAACAGCTTCGCCACCGCGCTCGACGCCGACCGCGTCGTCGCCCGGCTGCTCGACGATGCGTCCGGCGCGGCGGTTTCCCCGGGCCGGCCGCCCCGTCAGGCATCGCGGCCGAGCGTGTGGTCGCGCCTTTTCGGATGAATCGATGAGCTCCCCTGCACGTCCCTCAGCCTCGCCGCTGGCCATGGACCGCGTCCTGTTCGGCGACAACCAGTTCTTCGGCGTCAACCACATGTCGGAGGAGAAGGCGCGCGCGCAGTCGATGCGCTTCCAGGACCTCGGCGCGATCATCGAGGTGCTCGATGCCGCCTACGAGGAAGGCATCCGCACGTTCATGTGCACGTCGCACGACCGGGTGGCCGAGATCTGCGATCACTTCCGCGCCCACCCCAGGAAATATCCCGACTACCGCTTCTACCCGTGCATGCCCTATGCACACAAGTACGCGAACGCGGTCACCGAGCACGGAATGATCGAGGCGCTGCGGATGTTCCTGCCGCAGGAAGGCGCGGTCGCGGCGATGCTCAAGGGCGGCATGGCGCTGGCCAACAAGGACATCGAGGCGATCATGCAGTTGCTGATCGACGCCGAGATGAAGATGTTCCACGACCTGAGCACCCCGGTCGTCTTCATGCAGAACGTGATCACGGACCTCCTGCTCGGCCTGCGCATGAACGAGTGCTTCCGGATCTTCCACGACCACGTCAGGAATCGCTACGGCGCCGAGCCCGGCTACATCACGATGAACGTGCCGCGCCTGCTCGATGCGCTCGACGCCCTCGGGATCGACAACCCGATCGTCTGCGCCAACATCAACAAGATCGGCTTTCGCATGTGCGGCGGCGTCGCGGCATACGAAGAGGCGATCGCGACGCGACGCTTCCGACCGATCGCGATGTCGGTGTTCGCCTCCGGCGCGATTTCGCCGCGCGAGGCGATCGCCTACGTCTGCGGGCAGCCGCGCATCGAATCGATCGTGTTCGGCGCATCGGGGCGGGCCAACATCCGCCAGACGAACTCGCTCATCCGCGAGCTGAGCGTCGGCAGTCCGCTCGCGACCGCCTAGCGTCC
The DNA here is from genome assembly GCA_035456045.1 of Caldimonas sp. Taxonomy (GTDB): domain Bacteria; phylum Pseudomonadota; class Gammaproteobacteria; order Burkholderiales; family Burkholderiaceae_C; genus Schlegelella_A. The sequence continues at coordinate 2,550 of DATIDZ010000170.1, read as the reverse complement.
GCCGTTCAGCGCCACCGGGGGCTGTAGGAAGCGACCACCACGGCGGGGATGCCGACGACGGTCGCCCCGGGCGGCACGTCGTCGAGGACGACAGCGTTGGCGCCGATGAGCGCGTCGTCGCCGACGACGATGCCGCCGAGCAGCTTGGCGCCGGCACCGATGTCGACGTGGCCGCCGAGGCGCGGCACGCGGCCGTGCCGCGCGCCGAGGGTCACCTGCTGGAAGATGAGGCAGTTGGGCCCGATCTCGACGTCGCTGTGGATGACGACGCCGTTCGGATGCGGCAGCAGCAGTCCGCCGGCGATGCGGCAGCCGAGCGAGATGTCGGCGCCGGTGACGACGCTCCAGAAGCGATGCTTCAGCACCAGCCAGCGCCGTTGCACCGCGTGCCACGGCAGGCGCGAGTCGGCGATCCGCTGATAGGCGCGGATGGTGGCGAGGAGCGAGCGCGACGGCATCCACGCGCCGAAAGGCTTGTGCTCGCGCGACCAGTCCGGAACGGTGGCCGACGGTTCCTCCGCTGCAGGGCGGTCGCTCGGGTCGATCACTTCGCGTCGGCCCCGCCGTCGTCGCGGCCGGTTCGCACCCAGCGGAGCTGGCGCGCCGTGAACAGGCGCACGTAGATCGGAATCTTGGCCAGCGCGTAGAGCGGCGCGAGGGCGAGCTCCGCGAGCGACACGCTGCGACGCCCCACCCGGCCCCAGGCCGCCGCGACCGCCACCGCCAGCACGACGAGCCCGCCCAACGCGAGCCCGAGCGAGGCGGTGCTGCCGCCGACCGCCGCCAGCACCGCGCTCGCGGCTGTCACGCCGAGCAGCGACAACACCAGCGCGGCGAGGGGCGGAACGCAGAGGTCGAGGGCCATGGCGACGAGCGCCATGTTCGCCAAAACGAGGCCGGACCACAGCATCGGCACCCCGCGCGACGCGATCATCGCCAGGTGCCCATGCTCCCAGCGTGTTCGCTGTGCGACCGAGGCCGCGGCCTGTGCGGGAAAGCCGCTGGTGACGCGCGCAGCGGCGCAGTACGAGGGCGGCGATCCCGCCGCCGCGAGGTCGAGGCCGAGCTGCATGTCCTCGACGATGCTCGCCGATGCGAGCGACGCGTTCGCGATGCTCGCCCACGGGAACGCCATCCCCGTGCCCATCAGCTGGCACGGCCCGCCCAGGCGTTGCCAGCCCAGCGGCCGGAGCTCGTTGCGCACCGCCCAGGCGAACTCGGCCATCCGCTGCTTCAGCCCCGCGCCCGGCGGCGCCAGCATGAGGTAGAGCGCCTGCACGGCGCGGCCGCGTCGCGCGCACTCGCGAGCGAGGAGATCGATGCTCCCGGGCCCGACCGCGCAGTCGGCGTCGACCACGATCACGACCGCCGGCGGCGCAGCAGCGAGGTGCCGCACGCCGTGGTCGAGGGCATAGCCCTTGCCGCGCCGATCCGCGTCGTGGCGCTCGACGACCTCGGCACCGTGCTGCGCGGCGATCGCCGCGGTCCGGTCGCTGCAGTTGTCTGCGACGACGAGGAGCCTGTCGTCGCCGCGCAGCTGCGGCAGCACGGTGTCGATCGCCGCGGCGATCCCCAGGGCCTCGTCGTGCGCGGGCATGAGCACGACCGTCGTCGGGCGCGGCCCGCCTGCAGCGAGCGCGGTCGGCGGCGTCCGCCGGAGGGCGGCGGCCACCTGCACCGCGAACACCGCGACCGGCACGAGCAGCATCGCCGTCGCGGCGATCAGAAAGCCGCTGATGATCGACGCGATCATCTGCGCAGCGCGGCTGCTTGCATCGCGCCTTCGCGGAACAGCGCGGCGAGCTTGCCCGCGCCGACCGCGATCGAATGGCGAGCCACGACGCGATCGTGCGCGTCGTCGCCCATGCGCGCCAGGGTCGGCGCCGGCGTCTCGAGGCATTCCTCGATCGCATCGGCGAGCGCCTGCACATCGCCGGCAGGCACGAGCCAGCCGTCCCGGCCCGGACGCACGAGCTCGGCGATGCCGGCGACGTAGGTGCTCAAGACCGGGCGGCGCAAGGCCATCGCTTCCATGATCACGACCGGGAGGCCTTCGGCGAAGCTCGGCAGCACCAGGGCCCGCGCCGCGAGCATCTCGGCACGGACCCGCTCGCTGTCGATCCATCCGGTGATGCTGACCTGCCTGCCGAGGCCGAGCGCTTCGATCCGCCGTTCGATCGCTTCCCGCAGCTCGCCGTCGCCGGCCAGCACGAGCGTGAGCGGCTTGCCGCGATCGACGACGATCTTCACCGCGTCGAGCAGAAGGAGCTGGCCCTTCTGCTCGCACAGGCGCCCGACGCAGACGAGGCGCGCCGCCGCGGCGATCGTGCTCGCGGACCGCGAATCGAACTGGGCATCGAGGCCACAGTGCACGACGCGCACTTTCGGCCACTGGTCGGCCGCGATCCAGCGATAGAGCTGGCTGCGGCCGAAGGAGCTGATCGCGACGACGAAGGCGGCCTTGTCGATCTTGGCGCGCAGGTGCAGCGCCTCGGGCGCATCGAATTCTTCGGGGCCGTGCACGGTGAAGCTGTAGGGCGGCCCGCCGAG
>DATIDZ010000169.1:0-14788 GCA_035456045.1 Caldimonas sp. | reverse complement strand
GAGGAAGGATCGGAAACACATGCGCGAGCGCTCGCGCCCCGGCGACCTCGCGGCCCCACGGCCGGCGTCCGGTCGGCAATCGTCGCAGCACGGCCAGGCGGCGTCCGGCTCGCTCCAGGAGCTCGCGCACCGCCGCCGGCTCGCCCGCGATGCGCTGGGCGACCGCGGCACGCGCTTCCCCGCTCGGGCGCTCGAGGATCCAGAGCGTCGAGTGCAGGTACGCGATCCAGTCGCGCGCCTGCGCTTCGGCGAGCGACATCACCTCGAGCGCGTCGTCCTCGAAGTCGATCATCGCGATGCCGTCGTGGGTGGCGATGAAGTTGCGGGCGAAGGCGTGGCTCAGGTAGCCGCCCCGCGCGTGCGCGTCGGCGATGGCATCGAGCCCGAGCGTCCAGGCGCGGAAGCCTTCGCTGCCGCCGCGCTCGATGAGGTGGACGAGGCTCGTTCCGGCGACCCTGCGCATGACGATGAACTCGCGGTCGACATGGAGCACCTCGGGAACGCGGATGCCGGCGGCGCGCAGGCTGCGCAGCCGCGCGACCTCGGTCGCCTGGCCGCGCGCGCCGCCGTGCGCCGGCACGGCCTGCAGCGGCGCGACGCCCAGGGCCCGCGCGAACACGTTCAGGGCCCGGCCGCGCCAGTGGCTGCGCGCGACGCGCTGGCGCTTGACGACGGTCGGCCCGACGCTCGCGTCGGCGTACGCGACGCGATCGCTCGTCGCGGCGACGCTCGCGGCGATCGCACCGAGGTCGGCCTCAGTCATGGCCGCCGACCGACACCGGCTTTCCGGTGAACGCGGCGAGCAGGCGCCGCGCCGCGACCGATACCGGCAGCCGCCCGGCATCGACGTCGGCGACCGTGCCGTCGAGCTGCGCCCGCACGACATCGTGGCGGCGGAACGCCTCGCGCAGGCCTGCGTCGATGCGCTCCCAGAGCCATCCGCGCGCCTGGCCGCGGCGTCGTTCCTGCAGCCGGCCGCTTTCGTCCTGCACCGATCGGAACGACTCGATGACGTGCCAGACCGCAGCCACCTGATCGGCGACCAGCGCGCTCGCCGCCATCACGCGCGGCGTCCACGCCCCGTCGTCGCGACGCGCGACCAGGCGCAGCGCCGACTCGATCTGGCCGACCGCGCGGCGGGCGGCGTCGGCGTCGAGGTCGGCCTTGTTGACGACGACGAGATCGGCGAGCTCCATGACGCCTTTCTTGATCGCCTGCAGGTCGTCGCCGGCGTTGGGCAGCTGCAAGAGCAGGAACATGTCGGTCATGCCGGCGACCGCGGCCTCGCTCTGGCCGACGCCGACCGTCTCGACGACGACGACGTCGTAGCCGGCCGCCTCGACGACCCGCATCGCCTCGCGCGTCGCCGCCGCGACGCCGCCGAGCGTGCCGCCGCTCGGGCTCGGTCGGACGAACGCGGCCGGGTCGATCGAGAGCCGCTCCATGCGCGTCTTGTCGCCGAGGATCGAACCGCCCGAGACGCTCGAGCTCGGATCGACCGCGAGCACCGCGACGCGCCGGCCCTGGCCGATGAGGAGCAGGCCGAGCGTCTCGATGAACGTCGACTTGCCGACGCCGGGGACGCCCGAGACGCCGAGCCTGAACGACGGGCGCGCCGGCACCGGCAGCGCGGTGAGGAGCGCGTCGGCGCGCTCGCGGTGGTCGGCGCGGCGCGACTCGAGCAGCGTGATCGCCTTGGCGATCGCGCGCCGCTGCGCTTCGCCGGGAACACCGGTCACGCCAGCGAGGAGCTCCTGGTCGGCGCGCGGCAGCATCGCGATGCGCGCGCGCTCAGGCCGTCGCCAGCGAGCGCTTGATCTGCTCGAGGACGTCCTTCGCGCTCGCCGGAATCGGCGTCCCGGGTCCGTAGATGCCCTTGACCCCCGCGTCGTGCAGGAACTCGTAGTCGCCGCGCGGGATGACGCCGCCGACGAACACGACGATCTCGCCCGCGCCCTGCGCCTTCAGCGATTCGATCACCGCGGGCACCAGCGTCTTGTGGCCGGCGGCCAGGGTCGAGATGCCGATCGCATGGACGTCGTTCTCGATCGCCTGGCGCGCGCACTCCTCGGCGGTCTGGAACAGCGGGCCGATGTCGACGTCGAAGCCGAGGTCGGCGAAGGCGCTCGCGACGACCTTGGCGCCGCGATCGTGGCCGTCCTGGCCGAGCTTGGCGATCATGACGCGCGGTCGGCGCCCTTCCGCATCGGCGAAGGCGGCGATCTCGCGCTTGAGCGCGTCCCAGCCTTCGGCGCTGTCGTAGGCGGCGGCGTAGACGCCCGAGACCTTCTGGGTGTCGGCGCGATGCCGGCCCCAGGCCGCCTCGAGCGCATCGCTCACCTCGCCGACGGTCGCGCGCACGCGAACCGCCTCGATCGAGAGCGCGAGCAGGTTGCCCTCGCCGCTCTCCGCGCACGCCGTCAGGGCCGCGAGCGCCTTTTTCACCGCAGCCTGATCGCGCTTGCCGCGCAACGCCTTCAGGCGCGCGACCTGGTTCTCGCGCACGGCGTGGTTGTCGATGTCGAGCGTGTCGATCAGCGCTTCCTCGTCGAGCTTGTACTTGTTGACGCCGACGATGACGTCCTCGCCCGAGTCGATCCGCGCCTGCTTCTCGGCCGCGCTCGCCTCGATCTTGAGCTTGGCCCAGCCGCTCTGCACGGCCTTCGTCATGCCGCCCATCGATTCGATCTCCTCGATGATCTTCCAGGCGGCGTCGGCCATCTGCTGGGTCAGCGACTCCATCGCGTAGCTGCCCGCCCACGGGTCGACGATCGACGTGATGTGGGTCTCTTCCTGGATCACGAGCTGCGTGTTGCGCGCGATCCGCGCGCTGAACTCGCTCGGCAGCGCGATCGCCTCGTCGAGCGCGTTGGTGTGCAGGCTCTGCGTGCCGCCGAACACCGCGGCCATGGCCTCGATCGTCGTGCGGACGACGTTGTTGTACGGGTCCTGCGCGGTCAGCGACCAGCCCGAGGTCTGGCAGTGCGTGCGCAGCATCGAGCTCTTCGCCTGCTTCGGCTGGAACTCTTCCATGATGCGATGCCAGAGCCCGCGCGCGGCCCGCATCTTGGCGATCTCGAGGTAGAAGTTCATGCCGATCGCCCAGAAGAAGCTGAGCCGGCCGGCGAATGCGTCGACGTCGAGCCCCTTGGCGATCGCGGTGCGGACGTACTCGCGGCCGTCGGCGAGCGTCAGTGCGAGCTCGAGCGACTGGTTCGCCCCCGCTTCCTGAATGTGATAGCCCGAGATCGAGATCGAGTTGAACCTCGGCATGTGCGAGGCGGTGTAGGCGATGATGTCGCCGACGATGCGCATGCTCGGCGCCGGCGGGTAGATGTAGGTGTTGCGCACCATGAACTCTTTCAGGATGTCGTTCTGGATCGTTCCTGAAAGCTTGTCCTGGGCGACGCCCTGCTCCTCGGCGGCGACGATGTAGCCCGCGAGCACCGGCAGCACCGCGCCGTTCATCGTCATCGACACGCTGACCTTGTCGAGCGGGATGCCGTCGAACAGGATCTTCATGTCCTCGACCGAGTCGATCGCGACGCCCGCCTTGCCAACGTCGCCGACGACGCGCGGATGGTCGCTGTCGTAGCCGCGATGGGTGGCGAGGTCGAAGGCGACGCTGACGCCCTGGCCGCCGCCGGCGAGCGCCTTGCGGAAGAAGTCGTTCGACGCCTCCGCCGTCGAGAAGCCGGCGTACTGGCGGATCGTCCACGGCCGCACCGTGTACATGGTCGCCTGCGGCCCGCGAACGTAGGGCGGGAAGCCCGGCAGCGTGTCGGTCGCCGGCAGCGCCTTCAGGTCGGCGGCGGTGTAGAGCGGCTTGACGACGATGCCGTCGGGCGTCTTCCAGCCCAGCGCGCCGACGTCGCCTCCGGGGGCCGATCGGGCCGCGGCCGCGCGCCACGCGGCAAGCGCTTCGGGGTCGGCGGCGGAAGGCGTCTTCTTCATGGCAGGGGTCCGGGACGAATGGGAAGATTATCGCGGCGGCCGCAGCGACAATCGCCGCCATGCCGCTTCCTGCCGTCAGCCTGGTCGCCATCGTCGCTCGCGACGGCGGCATCGGCCATGAGGGCAGCCTGCTCGTGCGACTGCCCGACGACCTGCGCCACTTCAAGCAGGTCACCCTCGGCGCCCCGGTCGTCATGGGCCGGAAGACGTGGCAGTCGGTCGGCCGGGCGCTGCCGGGCCGGCGCAACATCGTCGTCACGCGCGACCCGGCGTTCCGTGCCGAAGGCGCGGAGACCGTGGCGTCGCTCGAGGAAGCGCTCGCGCTCGCCCGCCCGGCGCCGCTCGTCCACGTCATCGGCGGCGGCGAGCTCTACGCGCTCGCCCTGCCGATCGCCGACGTGCTGCAGCTGACCGAGCTCGATGCGGAATTCCCGGCCGACACCTTCTTCCCTGCGTGGGACAGGAGCCGCTTCCGCGAGGTCGCGCGCGAGCCGCGCCAGACCGCCGAAGGCCTGCGCTACGCCTTCGTCACCTACAAGAAACTTCCCGAGGGAGCTTGAGATGTCAGAGCACGGTTTTCACGTCCACGGCCCGCACGACCACGCGCTCGAGCACGAGGCCCAGGCCGAGCCGCACGGCCTGGCCGGCCGGCTCGCCGTGGCGACCGCGATCATCGCGACGATCGGCGCGATCTTCGCCTACATGGGCGGGCTGACCCAGTCCAACGCCGGCCTCTACAAGAACGAGTCGGCGATCAAGAAGACCGAGGCGTCGAACCAGTGGAACTACTACCAGGCCAAGAGCAGCAAGCAGAACCTCGCCGAGCTCGCGGTCGAGCTGGCGCCCGAATCGAGGAAGGCCTTCTACGCCGACGAGATCAAGCGCTACAAGCAGGAGAAGGACGCGATCAAGAAGGACGCCGAGAAGTTCGAGCGCGAATCCGACGAATGGAGCAAGCGCAGCGACGAGCAGATCCACCAGCATCACCGCTGGGCGCAGGCGACGACCGCGCTGCAGATCTCGATCGCGATGGCGGCGATCGCGCTGCTGACGAAGAGCCGCGGCCTGCAGGTCGGCGTCTACGCGATGAGCGCGATCGGCATCGTCGTCGGCGTGCTCGCCTGGATGCACATCTAGCGTTGCGGCGGCTAGGAGAGCCGCCGAGGCGCGCTCACGGCGTCGGCAGCTTGTCGATCTCGCGGCGCAGCTCGGCGATCTCGATCTGCTTCCTGCTGATCGCCGAGCGCATGCGGGCGACGCGGTCGAGGTACTTCTGGAAGTCGAACTCGTCCATGTGCCGCTCGGGCTCGCCGCCGTTGAATTCCTTCTCGAGCGCCGCCAGCCGGGCTTCCTCGCTCTTCAGCCGGGTTTCGAGGCTGCGCCGCGAATTGGTGGCGCGCGCCCGCAGCGCGGCCGAGTCGGCCGGCGACATCGGATCGGCCACCGCGGCCACCGGCCGGGCCGGCGGCGCCGACGCTGCGCCCTTTTCCGGCTGGATGACGGTCACCGGGGCGTTCTCGACCTTCTTGCAGCGGAGCTTTTCCGCTTCGGCCGCGGTGATCGTGTTGCTGTAGTCGTTGCCCGGGCAGCGGTACATCGCGCCGACGGCGTCGGCCTGCTGCCCCCAGGCGGCCGAGGCGGGCCAGGCGACGACCAGCGCCAGCACGGCGCGCGTGGAACGGATGCGGATGCTCATGGATCGTCTCGTCGCGGTGAGCGCGCCGACGGCGCCGACAACGACACGATTTTCCCCGAGCTCTCGCGGGCGACGGAGCCGTTCGTCAAGATGCGGTCGGCCGCGGAGCGCCCGGTCATCGCGCCGACGACCGAGCGTCGGTCAGCGCCGAAGCGGCTCACTTCTCGTCGAGACCGAGCTCCTGGATCTTGCGAGTGATCGTGTTGCGGCCGATGCCGAGCTTGTGCGCAGCCTCGATGCGCCGGCCGCGCGTCATCTCGAGCGCCGAGCGGATCAGCTGCGCCTCGAACTCGCGCGTCAGCGTGTCCCACACCATCGGCTCGCCCGACTGCAGCAGCGCCCGGGCGCGTTGCTCGAGGCCTTCGAGCCAGCCCGGGTCGGCGCCGGTCGCGCCGCCGTCCGCCGCGGCGGGTGCGAGGCCGGTCGCTGCCGATGCGGCCAGCGACGCGGCGTCGACGCGATCGGCGACCGGCGCCTCGAGGTTCGGCGCCGCCGCCCGCGGCGCGACGTCGGCGCGTGCGGCAGCGTGCGGCTGCAGCTCCGGCGGCAGGTCCTTGGCATCGACGAGCTGCGCCGGCGCCATCACGGTCAGCCAGTGGCAGATGTTCTCGAGCTGCCGCACGTTGCCGGGGTAGTCGAACTGGACCAGGCGGGCGATCGCCGCGTCGGTCAACCGCTTGCCCTCGACGCCCAGCTCGCGCGCGCTCTTCTGCAGGAAGAAGCGCGCCAGCGGGGCGATGTCCTCGGTGCGCTCACGCAGCGCGGGCAGGCGCAGCCGGATGACGTTCAGGCGATGGAACAGGTCTTCGCGGAAGGCTCCGGCCTTGACGCGCTGCTCGAGATCCTGGTGCGTCGCGGCGATCACGCGCACGTTGCTCTTCATCGGGTTGTGGCCGCCGACGCGATAGAACTGGCCGTCGGCCAGGACGCGAAGCAGGCGCGTCTGCAGGTCGAACGGCATGTCGCCGATCTCGTCGAGGAAGAGCGTCCCGCCGTCGGCCTGCTCGAAGCGTCCGCGCCGCGTCGTCTGCGCGCCCGTGAACGCGCCGCGCTCGTGGCCGAACAGCTCCGACTCGAGCAGGTCCTTCGGGATCGCGGCGGTGTTGATGGCGACGAACGGGCCGCTCGCACGCGGACTGTGCTTGTGCAGCGCGTTGGCGACGAGCTCCTTGCCCGAGCCCGACTCGCCGGTGATGAGGACCGTGACGATGCTCTGGCTCAGCCGGCCGATCGCGCGGAACACGTCCTGCATCGCCGGCGCCTGGCCGAGGATCTCGGGCACCTGCGCGACGGGCGCGTCGTTGCCGCCTTCGTGCAGGCTCTCCTCGACGGCGCGGCGGATCAGGTCGACGGCCTTGGGCACGTCGAATGGCTTGGGCAAATAGTCGAAGGCGCCGCCCTGGAACGCGCTGACGGCGCTGTCGAGGTCGGAATAGGCCGTCATGATGATCACCGGCAGCTCGCGGTGCTTGGCCTTGATCTTGTTGAGCAGCTCGATGCCCGAGCCGCCGGGCATGCGGATGTCGGAGACGAGCACCTGCGGCTCGTCGTCCTCGAGCGCGGCGAGCACGTCACGCGAGTTCGTGAAGCTGCGCACCGCGAACTCCTCGCGCGTCAGGGCCTTCTCGAGGACGAAGCGGATCGATTGATCGTCGTCGACGATCCAGATGGGCTTCATCCGTTCGGCCGTCTCATGGGGTCAAAGCGGGATGACGATCTTGAAGACCGTCCGCCCGGGCGCGCTGTCGAACTCGACGGTGCCATGGTGCTGCTGGATAAAGGTTCGTGCGAGCGTGAGGCCGAGGCCCGAGCCGCCTTCGCGGCCGGAAACGAGCGGGAAGAAGATCTTCTCGCGCAACGGCTCGGGGATTCCCGGTCCGTTGTCCTCGATATGCAATTCCAGTGCCAGACGGTAGCGGTGCTTGCCGAGCGTCACCTGGCGAACGACCCGCGTGCGCAGCGTGATCTTTCCCGTGCCCGCAGCGATCTGCTCGGCGAGCGACTCGGCGGCGTTGCGCGTGATGTTGAGCACCGCCTGGATGAGCTGCTCGCGGTCGCCGCTGAATTCCGGGATCGAGGTGTCGTAGTCGCGCAGGGTGACGAGGCCGCGCGGAAACTCGGCGAGGATGAGCGCGCGCACCCGCTCGCACACCTCGTGGATGTTGACGTTGCCGACCACGTGCGGCTTCCGGTGCGGCGCGAGCAGGCGATCGACGAGCAGCTGCAGCCGGTCGGCCTCCTTGATGATCACCTGGGTGTACTCGGTGAGCGATCGCGACTCGATCTCCATCTCGAGCAGCTGCGCCGCGCCGCGGATGCCGCCGAGGGGATTCTTGATCTCGTGGGCGAGGTTCCTGATCAGCTCCTTGGTCGCCTCGGCCTGCTCGAGCGCGCGCTGCTCGCGCTCCTGCCGGTTCTGCTGCTCGATCTCGACGATCTCGAAGACGACGTTCCTCGAGCCGTCGATCTGGTTCACGGTCACGTGCACGGGCAGCGACTCGCCCGAGGGGCGCTTCAGGACGGCCTCGAGCCGGCTGGTCGAGAAGGCGTTGTTGCTGACGGCCGCGACCGTGTCGCGCAGCATCTGCGGCTCGGCGAACCAGTCGAAGACGATGCCGCGCGTCATGTTGCGCCTCGACAGGCCGAGCACCGTCTCGAACGAGGAATTGACGAACTCGCATTCGCCCTCGGGCGTCACGACGGCGACCATCGTCGCCAGCAGGTCGAGGGCGGCCTGCGCGGCCGCCTGGCTGGTCGGCGCCGGCGGCGTTGCGGGAGCGATCACTGCGGGACCGGCGGCGGCAGCTTCTTGATCTCGCGCTCGAGCGCCGCGATATCGGTCTGCTTGCGCGCGATGGCGGCGCGCATGTCGCTGACGCGGTCGAGGTACTTCTGGAAGTTCTTCTCGTCGCCTTGCCGCTCGGGCTGGCCGTTGTTGAACTCCTTCTGCATGACCGCGAGCTTCTCCTGCTCGGCACGCAGCTCGCCTTCGAGGATGCGGCGGGCGTCGCTGTCGCGGGCGCGCTGCGCCACCGGGTCGACGCGGGCGCCGCTGCTGCCGCCGGCCGCCGGCACCGCCGCCGTCGACGCGCGCGGCTTGGTCATCTGGATGATCGTGACGGGCGCTCCCTCGATGCGCTTGCAGCCGAGCTTCTCCGCTTCCTTGGCGGTGATCGTGTTCTTGTAGTCGTTGCCCGGGCAGCGGTACATCACGCTCGAGTCGGGCGTCTCGGCGCTCGGCGCCGACACCCCGCCGCAGGCGATCAGCAGCGCCGTGCAGCGAATCAGGGAGGGGGGCAGGCTCATGTCGTCTCCACGCCGTACAACGCCCGGCAACGCCGCCGCGCCGACAGGCTGGCCGCATTGTCTCGCAGCGGCGCACCGCCGGAGACCTCGTGAAGGGCAGGATCTCCCACCACTTCTCGATCTCGCCCGAAACCAAAGAAAAGGGGACGGCAACGCCGTCCCCGCTGTCCTGTGGCGAAGCCTTACAGCAAAGCCGTCCCCGCGTCCCTCGCTGAAGGCTACAAGGAGTAGTACATGTCGAACTCGACCGGGTGCGTCGTCATCCGGAAGCGCGTGACTTCCTGCATCTTCAGCTCGATGTAGGCATCGAGATAGCCGTCGGTGAAGACGCCGCCCTTGGTCAGGAACGCACGGTCCTTGTCGAGATAGTCGAGCGCCTGGTCGAGGCTCGAGCACACGGTCGGGATCTTCGCGTCCTCTTCCGGCGGCAGGTGGTACAGGTCCTTGGTCGCCGCCTCTCCCGGATGGATCTTGTTCTCGACGCCGTCGAGGCCGGCCATGAGCAGTGCCGTGAAGGCGAGGTACGGGTTGGCTTGCGGATCCGGGAAGCGCGCTTCGATCCGGCGCCCCTTCGGATTGGCGACGTACGGAATGCGGATCGACGCCGAGCGGTTGCGCGAGCTGTAGGCCAGCTTGACCGGCGCCTCGAAGCCCGGGACGAGCCGCTTGTAGCTGTTCGTGCCGGGGTTGGTGATCGCGTTCAGCGCGCGCGCGTGCTTGATGATGCCGCCGATGTAGAAGAGCGCGAACTCCGAGAGGCCCGCGTAGCCGTCGCCGGCGAACAGGTTCTTGCCGCCCTTCCAGACCGACTGGTGCACGTGCATGCCCGAGCCGTTGTCGCCGACGATGGGCTTCGGCATGAAGGTCGCCGTCTTGCCGTACGAGTGGGCGACGTTCTGGATCACGTACTTCTGCAGCTGCAGCCAGTCGGCGCGCTCGACGAGGGTCGAGAACTTGGTGCCGATCTCCATCTGCGCCTGCGCGACTTCATGGTGGTGCACCTCGACCGGAACGCCGAGCGACTCGAGGATCAGGCACATCTCAGAGCGCATGTCCTGCATCGAGTCGATCGGCGGCGTCGGGAAGTAGCCGCCCTTGACGGCCGGCCGGTAGCCGGAGTTGCCGTGCTCGTACTCCTTCGACGAATTCCACGCCGCCTCTTCGGAATCGACCTTGCAGAAGCAGCCCGACATGTCGACCTGCCAGCGGACGCTGTCGAAGATGAAGAATTCGGGCTCGGGGCCGAAATAGGCCGCGTCGCCCAGGCCGGACGCCTTCATGTAGGCCTCGGCGCGCTTGGCGAGCGAGCGCGGGTCGCGCTCGTAGGGCTTGCCGTCGCCCGGCTCGAGGACGTCGCACGTGAGGATCAGCGTCGGCTCTTCGAAGAACGGATCGATGTTGGCCGTGTTGGGATCGGGCATGAGGAGCATGTCCGAGGCCTCGATGCCCTTCCAGCCGGCGATCGACGAGCCGTCGAAGGCGTGGCCGCCGACGAACTTGTCCTCGTCGAAGGCCGAGATCGGCACGCTGACGTGTTGCTCCTTGCCGCGGGTGTCGGTGAAGCGGAAGTCGACGAACTTGACTTCGCCCTCCTTCACCATGTTCATCACGTCGGCGACGGTCTTGGCCATCAATCAATCTCCCAGGGTCTTGGTCGGTGTGGTGGGGGTGGCGAGTCGGAGGCGAACCTCGCGCCGGAGGCCCCAAAATCGCGCACGGAATTTAGCAGAAAGCATGCCAGTGCCTTCCCGGGCGAAGACGCCGTTCGAGTGCACATCGAGGCACCAAGAGAACGCAGCGATCCGGCGTCATCGCACCAACTCGGGGCCGAGCTTGGCGCCGGCCGCCTCGAGCCCGTCGCGCAAGCGGCCGTAGGCCGATTCGAGCAGCGCAGCGTTGCCCTTCACGCCCAGCTCGATGTGACGACCCCACTCGGGGTGGTCCACGCTCGGCAGGCTGAACACCTTGATGCCCTGGAACTCGTGCTCGATCGCTTCCATGAGCGGCGTCAACGCCGCTTCCATTGCGCCGAACACGATCACCGAGCGCTCCTGCGTCGACGGCGCGACGTGCAGGTGGCGAAAGTGGGTGTCGAGAACCCATTCGATCATCGGCCACGCCATGATCGGAAAGCCGGGCACGAAGAAGACGCCGCCTCTGCCCGAGCGGATCGCGAAGCCCGCGATCTTGTTGTACGGATTGGGGATGATCTCCGCGCCGGCCGGAAACACCGCCATGTTGAGGCGGTGGCGGTTGTCGTCGCGGTCGGGGTCGAAGGTCGTGCCGTTCTCGCGCGCGACGTCCTTCATCCGCTCGATGACGAAATCGCGCGCCTCGGGGTGCAGCACCAGCGGCACGCCGAGCGCCGCGGCCGCGCACTGGCGCGTGTGGTCGTCGGGTGTGGCGCCGATGCCGCCGCACGAGAACACGAGGTCGCCGCTGGCGAACGCATCGCGCAGGTCGGCGGTGATGCGCTCCGGGTCGTCGCCCACGTAGCGCGCCCACGCCAGCGCCAGGCCGCGCGCGCCGAGCAGCTCGATGACCTTGGCGAGGTGCTTGTCGGCGCGCTTGCCCGACAGGATCTCGTCGCCGACGATGAGCAGTCCGATGTTCATGGTGCAAGCCTGGGCGTGAGGTCGGGCGGCGCTGCCGCGATGTCGTCGCCCGGGCCGGCACCTTGCGATCCGCCGTGTTCCTCGTCGCGCCGCAGCCGCTGCAGGGCGGTGAGCAGGTAGTGCGCGAACCAGAGCGACGAGAAGGCGAACACGAGCGTGTAGAGCCAGATCGAGACGAGGATGAGGAACGGCGCCAGCACGAGCGCCAGTGCGCTCACGGCCCACAGCAATGACGGCGCCGCACCCATCGCGCCGCAGGCGATGCCCATGCCGAGGAGCGGCCAGCGCCGGTCGTCGAGCAGGCGTGCGCGCTCCTCGCGGCTGGCGTGGGTCGCGAGGACGTCGTAGGCGAAGACACGGTACGTGAGCCAGCCCCAGATCAGCGGCGGCAGGATGAGCACGAGCGGCGGCACGAACCAGAACGGCATGCTCAGCACGAGCGCGACGATCGCCACCGCCGTGGAGCCGAGCGACACCGCGAGGCCGCTCCAGAAGCTGCCGCCGCGACGCGCCTCGAGGTCGGGAAAGCGGCGCCTCGCGACCAGGCGAACGATCGCCGGCGTCATCAGCAGGGCGGCGACCAGGAGGGTCGCCACGACGAACACCGGGACCGCGACGGCGACCACGATCAGCGGCACGAGGACGCTCGCCCAGTTGCCGGCGCCGATCGAGCGCAGCCAGCCGAACAGCGGCTCGAGCAGCGCCGACTCGTCGAGCGACGAGCGGACGCCGGCCAGCGCAGGCTCCCAGTAGAAGTAGCCGAGCGCCGCGGCCGCGCCGCCGACGATCGCAAGCGGCGCGAGCGACAGCGCGATCACCTTCGGGTGCACGCAGTACGCGGCGGCGCGCCAGAACGAATCGAACAGGTCGCGCGTCATCGTCGGCCAGTGTACGGGCCGCTGTTACAGGCGCTCCCGCGCCTGCGGGCCGGGGCCGGGCCCGCGGGCCTGCCAATTCATCACGCTTTTCCCGAGCAAGGCGGAGGCCCGCCGCCACACGGCGCGATGCGCGCCGGGGCGCGCTGCGAGAATTTCGGCATGCTGCTGCATACGCCGTCCCTGCTCGTCGCTTTCGCGCTGATCCTCGTGCTCGCGAGCGCCGCGTCGGTGTCGGTCGGGCTCAAGCAGCAGAGCCGGCGCGGCGCGCGCTGGTGGGTCGTCGCCAATGCGATCTTCGCCGCAGCGCTCACGCTGCAGGCCGGCACCGACGTCGCCGCCATCGGCGCTCCGATCGCCGCCGTGCTGGCGCTGCAGTGGCCGATCGTCACGCTCGGCGGCATCCGCCGTTTCTACTCGCGCGGCGGCACACGCATCTCCGAATGGTCGGACCGGGTCGTCCTCGCCGTCGCGATGCTCCTGACGGTCGGCGCCTGGATCGAGCCGATCGAGCTCGCCACGTATGCGCAGGTGCAGGCGATGGCGTCGCTCTTCCTGACGCTGTACGTCGCTTCCGCCGTCTCGCGCCTCGAGGACTTCGCGACCAGCTCGACCTTGCGGACGCTGCGCCTCGGGATGGTCGCCGCGGCGATCGTCCAGCTCGCCTGGCTCGCCGTCGTCCTCGCGTACCTCGCCCCGCTGATCGCGGTCGCCGATGCCGCCCTGGGCGCGCTGCTGTCGACGGCCGTGATCGCGCTCCTCATGACGCAGCTCTCGCTGGTCATGAACCACGAGCGGCGCATCGCGCACCTGCTCGCCTCGCAGAGGAAGCTGCGCCACCTGGTCGACGTCGACACCCTCACCCGACTGCCGAACCGGCGCCATTTCCACGAGCTCGCCGAGCGCGCCGTCGAGGCCGCCCGCGACGCCGCGACCCTCATCGTGTTCGACGTCGACCGCATGCAGCGCGTCAACGAGCTGCTCGGCCACCCGACGGGCGACGAGGCGCTGCGCCAGATCGGCACGGCGCTGCGCGAGACGCTGCGCCGGCGCGACGTCGCCGGCCGCCTCGGCGGCGACGAGTTCGCCGTGGTCCTGCCACGCACGCGCCTCGCCGATTCGGCGATCGTCGTCTCGCGCATCATCTCGCGCCTCGACGACCGCCAGGTCGCGCCGCGCATCACCCGTGTCGTGCTCAACGTCGGCGCCGTGCAGATGGTGCCGAACGAGACGATCGGCGAGGCGCTGCGCCGCGCCGAAGCGGTGCTCGTCACGAAGCGCGACGAGGCCCGACGCGGCGAGACGATGCCGATGCCGCGCGAGCCCGGCGCGCCGGCCGATGGCGAAGACGACAGCGTCGGCGGCGAAGACCTGGCGCCGACGCCCTCGGCCTTGATGAGCCTGATCCCCGTCGGCGAAGCGATCCTGCGCCCGGCGCGCTGAGGCCGCCCCTCTCGCACGGCGGCCTCGCGCAGCCGCCGACGGCTGCAGCAGCGTCGACAATGGCAGCGTCACATGCCCGACCTGCCGCTCGTCACCATCGTCACGGCGGCGCTTGCCGTCACCCTCGCCTACACCGTCTTCGGCCTGACCGGTTTCGGCGCCGCCATCGTCGGCGTTCCCTTGCTGGCGCACGTCGTGACGATCCGCTTCGCGGTGCCGATGATGCTGGTCTTCGACCTGTGCGCCGGGCTGCTCCTCGGCCTGCGCAACCGCCGCGACGTCGACCGCAGCGAGCTGCTTCGCATCGCACCGTTCGTGGCGCTCGGCATGGTCCTCGGGGTCACCGCGCTCGTTCGTGCGCCCGAGCGCTGGCTGCTCGGCGTCCTCGGCGCGTTCGTCTTCTCGTACGCGTGCTGGAGCCTTCTCAATCGCGCGGCGCCGAGGCCGATCGGCCCCCTCTGGGCGGTGCCTGCCGGCGTGGCCGGCGGCGTCTTCACGGCGCTCTACGGCAGCGGCGGGCCGGTCTACACCGTCTACCTGGCGCGCCGGCTGGGCGATGCGAGCCGGCTGCGCGCGACGATCGCCGTCCTCATCTTCTGCACCGCGTGGGCGCGGCTCGCGCTGTTCTCGGCCACCGGGCTGCTGTTCCAGCCGTCGCTGCTCCGGCTCGCCGCCGTGCTCCTGCCCTGCGCCGTCGCCGGCTACTTCATCGGCAGCCACCTGCACCGGCGACTCGCGCCGCGCCAGGCGGCGCGCGCGATCTGGATCCTGCTGCTGGGAAGCGGTGCGTCGCTCGTCTGGCGTGCTGCGAGCGGCGGCTGAGTCCTGTCCCGTGGGCCCCACGGCGGTTGCGACGCAATAGCGCCACTCGGCGACACTTCGGCATCGGCCGACAGACC
>DATIDZ010000168.1:0-9178 GCA_035456045.1 Caldimonas sp. | reverse complement strand
AGCAGCGCCTCGAGCTCGAGGCGCATCCGTGCGTTGTACGCGTTGAGCTGGTCGGGCCGGTCGAGCGTGATCGTGGCGATGCCGCGGTCGACGGCATAGCGCGTGGTCTCGAGTGGCGGAAGGGACATCGCGGGTCTCCGGAGGGTGCGAGGTCGACATCCTGCGCCAGCGGCGGCGGCCCGGGGCGGCGTCGCATCGGTCATTCGACCGACGGCGCGGCGGCGCCGAGCGCACACAATGCGCCGCATGGGATGGGCAAGGCTGCGGCGCGAATCGCGGTCCGGGCTGATCCGGCTGACCGCGGGCGTCGCGGC
The DNA here is from genome assembly GCA_035456045.1 of Caldimonas sp. GTDB lineage: Bacteria > Pseudomonadota > Gammaproteobacteria > Burkholderiales > Burkholderiaceae_C > Schlegelella_A. The sequence goes on along the minus strand of DATIDZ010000168.1, from coordinate 8,864 downwards.
CGTCGGGCTGCTCAGTGCGGCGATCTATTCGGTGACCACGATCGCGACGGGCCGAGCGGCCGACGTGATCGCGCTCGACCGCGCGCAGTTCATCGCCGAAGGCGCACCGGCTCGCGAGGTCGTTCTGCCGCACACCTGGGCTCGCGACGGGCTGGGCAACGCCGGGCGGGCCCTCTACCGGATCGAGTTCCAGCTCGCGCGCGAGCCGGGCCAGCCGTGGGGGCTGCAGGCGCCGCGCCTGTCCTCGCGCCATCTGGTCCGTCTCAATGGCCAATGGCTGCACGGCGGCCTGCTCGAGTCGGCCGAGCAGCAGCGCGGGGTTCCGGTGCCGACGTGGATCGACATCGCGCCCGACCTCCTTCGGGCCGGCACGAACCTTCTCGAAGTCGAGGTGGCGCACGATTACCGCGCCGGTCTCTCGGTGCTGCGGCTCGGCCCCGAGACGACGCTGTGGCGTCTGCACGTGCGCGACGACGTGCTGCAGCTGACGCTGCCGCGTTCGCTGAACCTGTTCGGGATCGGCCTGGCGCTGTTCATCTTCTTGATCTGGTGGCGACGGCGCAGCGAGAGCGCGCTCGGCCTGTTCGCGGCGCTGCTCGCCTTGCTGTCGGTGCGCAACGTCGCCTACAGCAGCACCGGCACGGTGGTCCACACCTCGACCACCGACGTTCTCTTCTACCTGGCCAACCTCGTGGGCGCGATGCTGCTGGGTCGCTTCGCGATGGCGTGGGCGGGACGCGACTGGCCGTGGTTCCGGCGGGCGATGGACGTCGGCGGCGCCGTGCTGATCGCGGCCGCCATCGTCGCCGTGCAGTTCGACGCCGTCCAGCAGATGCGCGTCGTGACGTATCCGGTGATCATGCTGTCGCTCCTTCCCTCGCTGGCCCTCATGGGCCTCGGCATCCGCCGCGAGCCGGGCGCGACGCGCGTCGCGCTCGCGGCCAGCGTGACGATGCTCTGCCTGGCGCCGATCCACGACTACGCCTACATCCGCGGTTTCACGTCGGTCGACGACTTCTACTGGATGCCGTTCGTGGCGCCGATCGCGCTGGTCGTCTTCGCCTGGGCGCAGCTCGACCGCTTCGTCGGCGCGCTCGCGGCGGTCGAAGACCAAGCGGCGCAGCTCGAGCTCAAGGTCGCCGAGCGGACGCGCGAGCTCGAGCTGGCCAACAGCGCGAAGACGCGCTTCCTCGCGGCCGCGAGCCACGACCTGCGTCAGCCGGTGGCGAGCATCGGCCTGCTCGCCGACCTGCTGCGCGACCAGCCGCTGCCGCCGGCGACGCATCGCGTGCTCGGTCGCCTCGGCGATTCGGTGCAGGCGCTGAACGGTCTGCTCAAGGGACTGCTCGACCTCTCGCGCTTCGACGCGGGCGCGGTGCAGGCGCGGATCGGCCGGGTTGCGCTGCTGCCGATCCTCGAGCTGGTGGTCGGCGATCAGCGCGAGGCCGCGCGCAGGAAGGGGATCGAGCTGCGCCTGCGCGCGACGTCGCTCGCAGTCGAGTGCGACGCGCTTCTCCTCGAGCAGGTGGTGCGCAACCTGGTCGGCAACGCGGTCCGCTACACCGAGCGCGGCGGCGTGCTCGTCGCCGCGCGTCGGCGCGGCCAGCGGGTGCTGCTCCAGGTATGGGACACCGGCATCGGCATCGCCGAGGAGAGCCAGGCCCTGGTGTTCGAGGAATTCGTCCAGCTCGACAACCCGGCGCGCGGGCGAAGCCACGGCATCGGCCTCGGCTTGTCGCTGGTTCGGCGTGCCGCGGCCGTCATGGGCGCGCCGCTCGGCCTGCGGTCGCGCGCCGGACGCGGCAGCTGCTTCTGGATCGACCTTCCGGTCGCGGCGTCCGGGTCGTCGGTGCCCGCGATCGAGCCGGTGCCGCAGGCGCACGACCTCGCCGGGCTCAAGCTGTGGGTGGTCGAGGACGATCCCGACGTCCTCGAGGCGCTGCGCCTTCGCCTGTGCGGCTGGGGCGCCCAGGTGCGCGCCTTCGTCGGCGCCGCCGCCGCCGCCGATGCGATCGACGAGGGCTCGGCGGCGCCCGACGTGCTGGTGACCGACCAGCGCCTGCCCGACGGCAGCGGCCTGGCCGTCGCGCGGCGCTTGCGCGCTCGCTTCGGCCTCGTCCCCGTGCTCGTCGTCACCGGCGACACGTCGCCGGCCGACGTCTCGCAGCTGCGCGCCAGCGGACTGACGGTGATGCACAAGCCCTTCGCGTCCGACGAGTTGCTCGCCGCGCTGCGCGCGCTCGCGCCGACGCGCGCCCTCAGAGCTTGAGGCCGCAGCGCGCCGCGGCGACGACCGCCTGGGTGCGCGAGTTGACCTGAAGGCGCTGGAAGATCGCCTCGAGATGCGTCTTCACCGTCGACGGCGACAGGTCGAGCGCACGGCCGATGAGCTTGTTGCTTCTTCCGTCGACGAGCATGCGAAGGACGTCGATCTGGCGCGGCGTCAGGTCGAGTCGCTCGCCTGAAGCGGGCGGCTGCCCGGTCGCGGGACTCGTCGCGAGCGTGAGCGGCGGCACGTGGATGCCGCCGGCCAGCACGGTGGCCAGCGCCTCGCGCAGCGCGCGCGATTCGGTCGACTTGGGAATGAAACCGGCGGCGCCGGCGTCGATGGCGGAGAGCACGATCTCGGGACGCTCATCGGCGGAGAGCACGACGGTGCGCGTTTCCGGCGCAGCGTCTCGCACGGCGCGCAGCGTGGCCAGGCCGGTGCTGTCGGGCAGCGTCAGGTCGAGCAGCACGAGGTCGACGTCGGGCTCGGCGCCGAGCAGGCTGCACGCCTCGTCGAGCCGCGCGGCGTGGCGAAGGTCGATGTCCGGGTGATGCAACGCGATCAGCAGGGCGAGCGCGTCGCGCACCAGCGCATGGTCATCGACGAGCAGGCACTTCATGCGCCGGGATTGTCCCCCAGGCCTCGGCCATCCGGCCGATGGCGCCGGCGCGCCGCCGTTCGGATACTGGATTCGCGCGCAGCCTTCAGGCACCGATCGACGCCGTGGACGACGCGCAGAAGAGCAACGCACCAGGAGGTTCAGATGAATTGCAGAACGACCCGCATCGCCCTGCTGTCCTTGCTTGCTGGGCTCGGCGCTGGCTGCGGCGGGGGCGGCGACTCGGGCAGCGCGTCCGCAGCGGCGACTCCGGGTCCGTCGGCCGCAACCGTGAAGGGGAAGTTCGTCGACTCGGCCGTCGGCAACCTCCACTACAGCTGCGGCACGGGCGCCGACGCGACCTCGGGCGTCACCGACTCGCTCGGCCAGTTCGATTTCGTGCCGGCGGCGACCGGTGCCGCCGCGCCGCTGTGCACGTTCAGCGTCGGCGGCGTGGTGCTCGGCACCGCGTCGGCCGGCGCCATGCTGACGCCGTTCGACCTCGTTCCCGGCGCAAGCCCGAACGACGTGCCGTTGAACACGCGCGCCGTCAACATCGCCCGCTTCCTGCAGTCGATCGACAGCGACGGCAACGGCAGCAACGGCATCTCGATCCCGGAGGCGACGAACACCCTGCTCACCGGCAAGACGCTGGATTTCGCGGCGGCCAACTTCGACACGCTCGCCGCGATCGTGCTGCCGGCGGGCAAGACGCTCGTGTCGGCAGCGAACGCCGGCGATGCGCTGAAGTCGACGCTCCTCGGCGTCTACGCCGGCACCTACTCGTGCACGTACAGCGGCGTCGTCGGCGGCGTCAACCGGGTGCTGGGCACGGTGTCGGTGACGATCACCTTCGACACGCTCACGGGCACCGGCGTGCCGACCTACCCGACGACGGGAACCCCCTTCGACGTCGATGGCTCGCTCACCCCGGGGGGCGTGACCAACACCAGCACGTCGACCGGCGCCACCTTCGCCGGCACCTTCACGAGCGGCGGGACCGCGGCGACCACGGGAGGGACCGGCACCTGGAGCGATCCGGGACTCGGCTCGGGGACGTGGGACTGCAAGCACAGCTAGTGCGTCCGACGACCGCATGACGAGGGAGGGGAACGCGGTGGCCGCCGCGCCGCGCTCCCTCCTCGCTAGCGCCGGCCGGAAGCCGATCCGCCCGAGGGGGTCGCCGAGTTCGGCGACCGTTGACCGACGCCGGCGCTGCGCTGCCGGCGCTCTTCCTTCTTCTGCGCCTTGGCGCGCTTCTGCTTGATCCTGCGGATGCCGCGGTCCCGGTCTGCGCTCATGGCGGTGCTCTCCTGTTGCGTGTCGACGGGCCGAGGTTAATCCCGTCGGTGTCGCGCCGGTGTAGTCTCGCGCCGCCGATGCACGATCACTACGACCACAACCAGACGCTCGTCCCCGAGTCGTTCCTGGCGCTTCATTCGCGTCAGGGCAGGGCGCTCGGGCCGCGCGCCGAGATCGAGGCGCGGCACGAGCTGTGCGAAGACGTGGCCTTGCACGCGGCGGCGTTCCTCGCCGCGCGCCACCAGGACGGCGACGACACCGGCGAGGCCTTGCGGCGCTGCCACGACGGCCTGCGCGCCGACCCCGAGGCGTTCGCGCCCGGCGAGGCCGCCTGGGTGGTGCGGCGTGTCGCCGAGCTCAAGGAGTGGCCGCAACCCGCGTGGCTCGACGACGCCGAGAGCGGCGCCGATGGATCGGGCCGCGGGTGAAGGCGCCGCAGCGCCTGCGCTCCCTGCTCGAGGAAGGCCTGATCGACGCGGTCGTGCGCCAGCTCATGAGCGGCAAGGAGGCGACGGTCTACGTCGTCCGCTGCGGCGAGGAGACGCGCTGCGCCAAGGTCTACAAGGAGGCGACCCAGCGCAGCTTTCGCCAGGCGGTCGACTACACCGAGAACCGCAAGGTCAAGAACACCCGGCAGGCACGCGCGATGGCCAAGGGAACGCGCTTCGGCCGGCAGGCCCAGGAAGCGGCGTGGCAGAGCGCCGAGGTCGACGCGCTTCATCGCCTCGCCGCGACCGGCGTGCGCGTGCCCCGGCCGTTCAACTTCCACGACGGCGTGCTGCTGATGGAGCTCGTCGTCGACGCCGAGGGCGCCGCGGCGCCCCGCCTCAACGACGTCGACTTCACGGCCGAGGAGGCGCGCGCGCACCACGCGACCCTGGTCGGCGAGGTGGTGCGCATGCTGTGCGCCGGCGTCATCCACGGCGACCTGTCGGAGTTCAACATCCTGCTCGCCGCCGACGGGCCGGTGATCATCGACCTGCCGCAGGCCGTCGACGCCGCCGGCAACAACCACGCGCAGCGCATGCTGCTGCGCGACGTGGAGAACCTGCGCGACTTCTTCGGACGCTTCGCGCCCGACCTGTTGGCCACTCAGTACGGTGCCGAGATCTGGGCGCTGTACACCCGCGGCGTGCTGGAGCCGGCGAGCCGCCTCAGCGGCCGGTTCGACGGTTCACAGCGATCGGTCGACGTCGCCGACGTCCTTCGCGTCGTCGCCGACGCACGCGACGAAGAGGCGGCGCGCCTGCTGCGCCTGGGCCAGCGCGACTAGCCGTCCTGCCGATACCCGTTCGTCGTCGTTTGCGCGAGGCCACGGCTAGCATCGCACCATGACGATCCGCTGCGAAGACGTCTTCTCGCACCCGGAGTTTCGCCGCCTGTCGAGCCTGCCGGGCATCGCGGTCGACCTGCGCTACGCGAGCGAGCGCAACTTCGTCGGCCGCGACCTGTACGGCGAGCTCGACTGCGCCTGGTTGCATCGCCAGGCCGCGAGCGGCCTCGAGCAGGCGGTGGCGCGGCTGGCCGACGTCGCGCCGGGCCATCGGCTGCTCGTCCTCGACGCTCTGCGGCCGCACCGCGTCCAGATCGAGCTCTGGGATTTCCTCGACGGCACCGGCCTGCGCCAGTACGTCGCCGATCCGGCGCGCGGCTCGATCCACTCGTTCGGCATGGCGCTCGACGCGACCCTGATCGATGCCGCGGGCCGCGAGCTCGACATGGGCAGCGGCTTCGACGAGATGATCGAGCTCTCGCACCCGAGGCTGGAGGCGCGTCACCTCGCCAGCGGGGCCCTGACGCGCGCGCAGCACCGGGCGCGCGAGCTGCTCCGCGACGCGCTCGCCGCGGGCGGCTTTCGCGGCATCGAGAACGAGTGGTGGCACTTCGAAATGCTCGACCGCCAGCACCTGCGCGAGCACTTCGCTAGAGTCGATTGATGCGAGCCGTGAGCAGTGGGGAATTCGAAGGCGGGTCGGTCTTCATCGACGGCGACTGGCGGCCGCTCTCTGAAGGCAAGATCTCGCTCTTCGACTGGGGCTTCACCCGCTCCGATGCGACCTACGACGTCGCCAGCGTCTGGCGCGGCGCGTTCTTCCGTCTCGACGACCACCTCGACCGCTTCTTCGCCAGCCTCGCCAAGCTGCGCATGACGGTTCCGTACTCGCGCGCCGAGGTTCGCCAGATCCTGCACGGCTGCGTGCGGGCCGGCGGCCTGCGCGACGCCTACGTCGCGATGGTGTGCACGCGCGGCGTGCCGCCGCCCGGCTCGCGCGACCCGCGCCTGGCGACCAACCGCTTCTACGCGTACGCGCTTCCCTTCGTGTGGATCGCGCCGCCCGAGAAGCAGAAGGCGGGCATCGACCTGCACGTCAGCGCGCGCCTGCGCATCGCGCCCGAGTCGGTCGACCCGACGATCAAGAACTACCACTGGATCGACCTCGTCCTCTCGCTCTTCGACGCCTACGACCGTGGCGCCGACACGAGCTGCGTCGTCGACGCGAACGGCAACGTCGCCGAAGGCCCGGGCTTCAATGTCTTCGTGGTCGAGCGCGGCGTCGTCCGCACGCCCGAGCGCGGCGTCCTCGAGGGCATCTCGCGACGCACGGTGATCGAGCTCTGCGCATCGCTCGGCATTCCGCTTCGCATCGAGCCGGTCCCGGCCGCGAGCCTCGGCGACGCCGACGAGGTGTTCCTGAGCTCGACCGGCGGCGGGGTGCTGCCGATCGCGAAGATCGACGGGCGCGCCCTGGCCGGCAAGTTTCCCGGCCCGATCACGAGGCGGCTGCAGGACGCCTACTGGGCGCTGCACGACGACCCGCGCCATCGCGACGCGGTTCGCTACTGAGACGCACGATGTCGCCTCCTCCCCTGGACCGTCCCGACGCGCTTCTTCCCGTCCTGACCCGATCGCGCAGTCGTCCTCGACCCGCGCGCGCATGGGGTCGGCCGCGCTTGCCGCGCGCGATCTCGGCCTGGCTCGGCCTGCCGTGGCGCGCGCGCTGGCAGTGGGCCGGGCGCAAGGTGGGCGAGCTGCTGCGCGGCGGCGACCGCATCGACACGCCCGACCGCGTCATCCTGGAGCGCGAGGTCCTGCCGGCGCTGGCGGCCGATCCGTCGCTGCGATCGCTGCTGTTCGTCGGCTGCGGGCGCTACACGCGACACTACGCAGCGATGTTCCGGCCCGCCACCGAGCGCTTGCGCACGCTCGACATCGATCCCCGGCGCGCGCGCTACGGTCACACCGGCCATCTGGTCGCGGCGCTCCAGGACGTCGACCGCCACCTGCCGGCAGCGAGCGTGGACGCAGTCGTGTGCAACGGCGTCTACGGCTTCGGCATCTACGACCGCGAGGAGCTGGCCAAGGCGCTGCGTGCGTCGTGCGCCGTGCTGCGCCCCGGCGGCACGTTCGTCCTCGGCTGGAACGACGTTCCCGCGTTCGCGCCGTTCGATCCGCTCGAGGTCGCGCTCGCCGCCGGGCTGGTCCGCGACGCGGCGCTGCTCGGCTCGTGGCGCGTCGTCACCGACACGCCGACCCGTCACACGTTCGACACCTACATTCGCGCCCGCTGACCGGTCGACGGCCTCTTCGGGCCATGGCCTTTCGTCGTCGCTTGCTGCGCGAACCCCGCGCGACTAGGATGACCGCAGGCCGGCACGCCATCCGCGATCACACGGGTGGGCGTTGCGAAGGAGCCGTCTGTGAACCGCAAGCTCTGGTGGCTGTACGCGCTGGTGCTGACCACCCTCATCGCTCGCGCCGCGGAGAGCACCGGGGCCGCCCCTGTGTTCGTGCTGCGCATCGCCGGCGCGATCGGGCCGGCGACCGGCGAATACGTGAACCGTTCGCTCGACCGCGCCGCGCGCGAGCGGGCCCAGCTCGTGGTGCTCGAGATCGACACGCCGGGCGGCCTCGACGCGTCGATGCGCAGCATCATCCAGGACATCGTCGCATCGCCGGTGCCGGTGGCCGCCTTCGTCGCACCGCAGGGCGCGCGCGCGGCGAGCGCGGGGACCTACATCCTCTACGCCGCGCACATCGCCGCGATGGCGCCGGCCACCAACCTCGGCGCGGCGACGCCGATCGCGATCGGTCTGCCGTCGCCGGGAGGCCGGCCCGAGCCGGCGGGCCGGGCGTCGAGCGGCGCCGCGCAAGCCGAGCCGGGGCACGACGCGTCGAGCGCGAAGCGGGTCAACGACGCGGCGGCCTACATCCGCAGCCTCGCGCAGCTGCGCGGCCGCGACAGCGCCTGGGCCGAGCAGGCGGTGCGCGAGTCGGTCAGCCTGAGCGCGAGCGACGCCCTGGCACGCAACGTCGTCGACCTGGTCGCCGTCGACGTCGGCGATCTGCTGCGCCAGCTCGACGGCCGCGTGGTGCAGCGCGGCGGTCCCCAGGCCGGCAGCGTCAAGCTCGCGACAGCGCACGCAGCGGTCGTGAACGTCGAGCCCGACTGGCGCAACCGGCTGCTGTCGGTGATCAGCGATCCGAGCCTGGTGCTGGTCCTGATGATGATCGGCGTCTACGGCCTGCTGTTCGAATTCATGAACCCCGGTTTCGTCGCCCCCGGCGTGATCGGCGGCGTCGCGCTCCTGCTCGCGCTCTGGGGCCTTCAGATGCTGCCCGTGAACTATGCGGGGCTGGCGCTGATCCTCCTCGGCATCGCGTTCTTCGTCGCCGAGGCGTTCCTGCCGAGCTAC
>DATIDZ010000167.1:0-5893 GCA_035456045.1 Caldimonas sp. | reverse complement strand
CACACCGTGGTGCTCAACAAGATGCGCCAGCTCCAGGACCTCGGTCACCAGGTGATCTTCCTGATCGGCGACTTCACGGCCATGATCGGCGACCCGTCGGGGCGCAACACGACGCGGCCGCCGCTGACGCGTGAGCAGATCGAGGCGAATGCAAGCACTTACTACGCCCAGGCGAGTCTGGTGCTGGACCGTGCGCGAACGGAGATTCGATACAACTCCGAATGGAGCGATCCCCTCGGCGCGCGCGGGGTGATCCAGCTCGCCGCCCGCTACACCGTGGCGCGGATGATGGAGCGCGACGACTTCAGCAAGCGGTTCAAGGCCGGGACGCCCATCAGCGTGCACGAATTCCTCTACCCCTTGATGCAAGGCTACGACTCGGTCGCCCTGCGCTCCGATCTGGAACTGGGCGGCACGGATCAGAAGTTCAACCTGCTGGTCGGTCGTGCGCTCCAGGCGGAGTACGGGCAAGAGCCGCAGTGCATCATGACCATGCCGTTGCTCGAGGGGCTCGACGGCGTCGAGAAGATGTCGAAGTCCAAGGGCAACTACATCGCGATCTCCGAGCCTCCCAACGACATGTTCGCCAAACTGATGTCGATCAGCGACGAACTGATGTGGAAGTACTTCGATCTGCTCAGTACGCGGTCGGGAGCGGACATCGCGAAGCTGCGCTCGGAGGTCGCTCAGGGCCGCAATCCGCGCGACGCCAAGGTCGCCTTGGCCAAGGAAATCACGACCCGTTTTCATGGCGCCGCCGCGGCGGAGGCGGGCGCTGCCGACTTTTCTCTTCGCGCGCGCGGCGGTATTCCGGCCGACATCCCCGAGATCAGCTTCGAGGGCGCCCCTCTGGGCATCGGGGCCCTGCTCAAGCAAGCAGGTCTCGCCCCGTCGAGCAGTGAGGCGATGCGCCTGCTCGAGGGGGGAGGGGTCCGGATAGACGGAGCCGTCGTGTCCGACCGCGCCCTGAAGGTCTCGGCAGGCACGTTCGTCGTCCAGGTCGGCAAGCGGAAGTTCGCCCGCGTCACCCTCCGCTGAGTCGACGCCCATGCAGGTCACGACCCTGCTTCGCCTGTCCGTCGCGGTCGCGGCGACCACCATCGTCCTGAAGACGGCGGCCTGGTGGATCACCGGCTCGGTCGGCCTGCTGTCGGACGCGCTCGAATCGTTCGTCAACCTCGCGTCGGCGCTCTTCGCCCTGGCCATGGTCACGATCGCCGCGCGGCCGGCCGACGACGATCATCCCTTCGGCCACACGAAGGCCGAGTATTTCGCGAGCGCGTTCGAAGGGCTCATGATCGGCGCGGCGGCGATCGCCATCGTGTGGTCGGCGCTGCAGCGCCTCCTCAATTTGCAGCCGCTCGAAGGCGTCGGCATCGGACTGGCGCTCACGGTCGCGAGCTCGCTGCTCAACGGACTGCTCGCCCACCGGATGATGGCCGCGTCGCGCCAGCACCGCTCGATCGCCCTCGAGGCGGACGCGCGACACCTCTACACCGACGTCTGGACGTCGGCCGGCGTCGTCGTCGGCGTCGCGCTGGTGCAGGTCACGGGGTGGCTCTGGCTCGATCCGGTGGTCGCCATCTGCGTCGCGGCCAACATCGTTCGCGAAGGGGCGCGCGTCGTCTGGGGATCGGTCGACGGCCTGATGGACAAGGCCGTCGAGCCGGAGGTGCAGGCGAGGATCGACCGCACGCTGGCGCGCTACGCCGAGAGCTCGGTCCGCTTCGACGACATGGTGACCCGGCGCGCGGGCAGCCGGCGTTTCCTCGACGTCCACATGCACGTGCCGGCAAGCTGGACGCTCGGTCGCGCCGCCGCGTTGAGGGGCGAGGTCGAGCAGGCACTGATGGACGAGGTCGCCGGACTGCGCGCGTCGATCCAGCTCCTGCCGTCGAACGTCGAGCCGCAGTTCAACGCCGTCCAGGCGTCGCCGTGATCGCTCTCGTGCAGCGCGTCGCCGAAGCGCGGGTCGCCATCGGCGAACGCGTCGTCGGCGCGATCGGCCGCGGCTCGCTGCTCTTCGTGTGCGCCGAGCACGACGACGACGAGGCCATCACCGACCGCCTCGTCGCCAAGGTGCTGGGCCTGCGAATCTTCGCCGATCGCGCCGGCAAGATGAACCTGGATCTGGCGACGGTCGGCGGCGGCCTGCTCATCGTCAGCCAGTTCACGCTCGCCGCCGACACCGCGCGCGGCCATCGCCCGGGGTTCTCGGCGGCGGCCGACGCGGACCTCGGCCGCCGCCTCTACGACCGTGCGGTCGCGACGGCGCGCCGGCTCCACGGCGACGTCGCCAGCGGGGAGTTCGGCGCCGACATGCAAGTGAGCCTCGTCAACGACGGGCCGGTCACGATCCCGATCACGCTGCGCGGCTGAGCGCCCGCCTCACGCGGTCAATCCGCGTACTGGCCGGCGGCCTTGATGATCGGCCCCCACTTGGCGATCTCGTCGGCGACGAACTTCTTGTGCTCCGCGCCGCCGAGGCGCGCGTCCGTGATGATCACTGCGCCGAGCGCCTCTTCGCGCTTGATGAAGTCGGCGTCCTTGAGGGCAGCGCGCAGCGCCGCGTTGAGCTTGTCGGTGACCGCCTTCGGCGTGCCCTTGGGCGCATAGACGCCGTGCCAGATGTTGACGCTGAAGCCCTTGAGGCCGGCCTCGTCGAGCGTCGGCAGGTTCTTCAGCGCCGGAGTCGTCAGCCGCTTCGTCGACGTCACCGCGAAGGCCTTGACCTTGCCCGCCTCGATCTGTCCGGTGGTGTTGGTCGTCTGGTCGCACATGATGTCGACCTGGCCGCCGAGCAGGTCGTTCATCGCGGGCGCAGTGCCCTTGTACGGGACCGTCTGCATGTCGATCTTGAGCGTGCTCTGCAGCAGCAGGCCGCACAGATGCGAGGCCGCGCCGAGTCCGGCGTTGGCGAGATTGATCTTGCCCTTGTTGGCCTCCATCCACTTGACCAGCTCGGCGTAGTTGCCGGCCGGCAGCGTCGGCCTGCCGATCAGCGTCATCGGCACCTCGTTGACCATGCCGACGTACTCGAAGTCCTCGAGCGTCTTGTACGGCAGCGTGCGATAGAGGGACGGCGCCGTGCTGATGCCGATGTGGTGGAGCAGCACGGTGTAGCCATCGGGGGCCGCGCGCGCGACCTTCGCGGCGCCGAGCGTGCCGCCCGCGCCGCCGACGTTCTCGACGATCACGGACTGGCCGCCGAGCGGCTTCCTCATGGCCTCGGCGAGGTCGCGGGCGACCTTGTCGGTCGGGCCGCCGGCCGTGAAGGGAACGACGATCGTGATCGGCTTGTCCGGGTAGTCGGCCCAGACCGGGGCCGCGAAGGCGAGGACGAGGAGGGCGAAGGTGACGCGCAGCGATTTCATGGGGCATCCATCAAACATCGATGGGTCATTGTCATGACCGCTTGTCGCTGCCGCCAGCGTGGAAGCCCCGACATCCGGCGAGCGAGATGCGCCTCAGCCGGGCGATCGCAGATCCTCGATGACCTTGCCGTCGTTGGGAAGGCTGCCCGGCTCGACCAGCTCGACGTGGCCGCGCAGGCGGGTGACGTCGCGGATCGTGCGCGCGAGCTGCTCGGCCAGGCCGGCGGCGGCCGCGCCGGACTCGACCCGCAGCGTCATCCGGTCGTCGACGCGACCGCCGCCTTCGACCACGAGGCGCGCCCGGCCGAGTCCGGGGTGGCGGCGGACGATCTCGGCGACGTCGGACGGGTGCACGAACATCCCGCGGACCTTGGTCGATTGATCGGCGCGACCGAGCCAGCCGCGGATGCGCCGGTTGGTGCGGCCGGTCGGGCAGGGGCCGGCGAGCACCGCCGACAGGTCGCCGGTGGCATATCGGATCAGCGGGTAGTCCGGGTTGAGCGTCGTGACGACGATCTCGCCCACCTCGCCGTCCGCGACGGGGTCCCCGGTGCCGGGGCGGACGATCTCGACGACGACGCCCTCGTCGACGACGAGGCCTTCGCGCGCGCTCGTCTCGTACGCGACGAGGCCCAGGTCAGCCGTGCCGTACGACTGGTAGGCGGCGATGCCGCGCGCGCCCAGCCACTCGCGCACCGCGAGCGGAACGGCCTCGCCGCTCAACGCCGCCTTGGTCAGCGACGGCAATGCGACGCCGGTCTCGTCGGCCTTCTCGAGCAGCAGGCGCAGGAAGCTCGGCGTTCCCGCGTAGGCTGCCGGCGCCAGCGCCGCCATTGCCTGCACCTGCAGCTCGGTCTGGCCCGTGCCGGCAGGCAGGACCGTGCAGCCGATCGCGTGCGCACCGCTTTCCATCATCGAGCCGGCGGGCGTGAGGTGATAGCTGAAGCTGTTGTGGACGAGGTCGCCGGCGCGAAAACCGGCCGCGAACAGCGCGCGTCCCATGCGCCAGTAGTCGGCACGCGCGGTCTCCGGCTCGCGGATCGGACCGGGCGACGCGAAGACGCGAACGGCGCGCTGCGTGGGCGGCCGCGCGGCGCCCCAGCCGACGGTGGCGAAGCCGCCGAAGGCATCGGGCGCGTCGGCGGCGTTCTGGCGCGCCAGCAGGTCGCTCTTGCGCAGCACCGGCAGCGCGGCCAGCGCGGCGCGCGAGGTCACGGAGTCGGGATCGACGTCGCGCAGCCAGGCGGCGAGCGCAGGAGCGCGCGCCATCGCGTGCGCGATCTGCGCGGGCAGCGCGCCGCGCAGCGCCGTCTCGCGCTCGTCGACCGAGCGGGTCTCGTGCGCGTCGAAATGCGCGTCGCCGGGCACGGCGGGCACAGGCATCGGCATCGCGCTATTCGTCGTCGAGCTTGCGCGCGCGCAGCTTCGCTTCGTCGACAAGCTTGCGCTGGTCGGCGGGTGTCGCGAGCGGGAAGCGGTCGAAGCCCGAGCCGCCGGGCTTCTTCAGGTCCGCGTGGAGGACGCCGCCTTCGTCGTGGAAGTGGATGAACGCGTCGCGGCGGGCGTAGAAGGTGCCCGGCTGGGTCTCCTTCACGCCCTTGATCTCGCGCAGCTGGCGCAACAGGGGCAGCAGCGCACGCAGCGCTTCGGCGTCGGCACGGGCCATCGTCTTCTCCTCTAGGCGAGCCAGCGCTTGCGGCGCTTGTAGCTCTTCACGGCGCGGTAACTCTTGCGCTCGCTGCCGCTGCCGCCGGTGCCGAGATAGAACTCGCGCACGTCCTCGTTCTCGCGCAGCATCGCGGCCTCGCCGTCCATGACGATGCGGCCGCTCTCGAGGATGTAGCCGTAGTCGGCGTAGCGCAGCGCCATGCTCGTGTTCTGCTCGGCGAGCAGGAACGTCACGCCTTCCTTGGCGTTGAGGTCGCGGACGATCTCGAACACCTCCTCGACCACCTGCGGCGCCAGGCCCATCGAGGGCTCGTCGAGCAACACCATCTTGGGCAGCGCCATCAGGGCCCGGCCGATCGCGCACATCTGCTGCTCGCCGCCGGAGGTGTAGGCGGCCTGCGATGCACGGCGCTCCTTCAGGCGCGGAAAATAGCGATAGACCTTGTCGAGCGTCTCGGCGATCTTCGCGGCGCCGTCACGGCGCGTGTAGGCGCCGGTCATCAGGTTCTCCTCGATCGTCAGGTGGGCGAAGCAGCGCCGGCCTTCCATCACCTGGATCACGCCGCGCTCGACCATCGCCGAGGTGCTGAGGTTCTCGATCCGCTCGCCGCGCAGCTCGATCGAGCCCTTCGTCACCGCGCCGCGCTCGCCCGCGAGCAGGTTGCTCACCGCGCGCAGGGTCGTCGTCTTGCCGGCGCCGTTGCCGCCCATGAGCGCGACGATCCTGCCCTCCGGCACCTGCAGCGACACGCCCTTCAACACCAGGATCACGTGGTTGTAGATGACTTCGATGCCGTTGACATCGAGAAGGATGGAAGCAGGCGCGTTCATGTGTCGATCGACTCTTCGAA
>DATIDZ010000166.1:0-12591 GCA_035456045.1 Caldimonas sp. | reverse complement strand
CACGCCGCGTTCGGCGTCGTCGGCGTCCCCGGCCTGCTGCTCGCGCTCGCCTACCTGAAGGTGCGCGATTACCGCACCGTCGCGCTCGATCCGGCGCTCGACGCCAAGCGGCGTTCGCTCGTCGAGGCGGCGCAGCACATCGCCAGGCTGCTGGTTCGCTCGCCGACCATGCTGTGGGTCTGCCTCGGCGGCGCGGCCCAGCTGATCGTCGTGTCGGCGTTGTGGTCGTGGCTGCCGAGCTTTCTCAACCGCGTCCATGGCGTCGCCCCCGCGCAGGCGGCGATCAAGGCGGCGCTGGTCGTCCTCGCCGGTGCCCTCGGCAGCGTGATCTGGGGCGCGGTCGTCGATCGCGCCGGGCGCCGCACGCCGGCGCGCAAGCTCGCGGTGATGGCGCTGCTGTGCATCGTCTCGCTGCTTCTGATCGCGTTCGCGTTCGGCGCCGATCGCGTCGGCGTCACCCTCGATGCCGGCGCTCAATTCGCGCTGATCGTCGCGGGCGGCTTCGTCGCCACCTGCACGGTCGGCCCGGTGTCGGCGATCGTCATCGACGTCATCCACCCCGGCGTCCGCGCCACGGGCTCGTCGGTGCTGGCGCTGTTCCAGAACCTGCTCGGCCTGGCTGCCGGCCCGTTCCTGGCGGGCGTGCTCTCCGATGCCTGGGGCCTGGCCCCGGCGCTGACGGCGATCCCGGCGTTCGGCGGAGTCGCCGCGCTCGCCTTCCTGCTCGCCGGTCGCAGCTACGAAGCCGACAAGACCCGAGCCAGCGAAGCCGTCCCGGCACCCGCTCTCGCCACGCCGGCGCTGGCCTGATCGCACATCCTTCTTCGCACTCGCACGAAAGAACACCATGAACGGATCGATGATGCAGCAGCCGCTGCTGATCTCCTCCCTGCTGACGCACGCGGAACGCCATCACGGCGAACGAGAGGTGGTGTCACGCCGCGTCGAGGGCGACCTGCACCGCACCACCTATCGCGAGATCGCCGCGCGATCGCGCCGGATGGCCAACGCGCTCGCGGCGCACGGCATCGGCTTCGGTGACCGCGTCGCGACGCTGGCCTGGAACGGCTACCGCCACATGGAGCTGTACTACGCGGTGTCGGGGTCCGGCGCCGTGCTGCACACGCTCAACCCGCGCCTGCACCCGGACCAGGTCGTCTGGATCGCCGACCACGCCGAGGACCAGGTCCTGTTCTTCGACCTGACCTTCCTGCCGCTGGTCGAGGCGATCGCCTCGCGCGTGAAGACGATCAAGGCGTTCGTCGCGATGACCGACCGCGCGCACATGCCCGCTGCGGGCCGCGCCGGCAACGTGCCGAACCTGCTGTGCTACGAGGAGCTGATCGAAGGCGCCAGCGACGAGTTCGAATGGCCCGAGTTCGACGAGAACACGGCGTCGTCGCTCTGCTACACGTCGGGGACGACCGGCAATCCGAAGGGTGCCCTGTACAGCCACCGCTCGACCCTGCTGCACACCTACGCCGCCGGGTTGCCCGACGCGTTGAACTGCTCGGCGCGGGACACGGTGCTGCCGGTCGTGCCGATGTTCCACGTTAACGCATGGGGGCTCCCGTACGTCGCCTGCATGGTCGGCGCGAAACTCGTCTTCCCCGGGCCGTGGCTCGACGGCAAGTCGCTCCACGACCTGTTCGAAGGCGAGCAGGTCACTGTCTCGGCCGGCGTGCCGACGGTGTGGCAGGGCCTGCTCGCGCACGTCGAAGCGAACGACCTGACCTTCAGCTCGATGCGCCGCACGATCATCGGCGGCTCGGCGTGCCCGCCGGCGATGATGAAGACCTTCCAGCAGCGCTACGACGTGCAGGTGCTGCACGCCTGGGGAATGACCGAGATGAGCCCGCTCGGCACCGTCTGCACCCTCAAGCCGAAGCACGAGCGGCTGAGCGCCGATGAGCGCATGGCGGTGCAGGCCAAGCAGGGTCGCGCGGTGTTCGGCGTCGACATGAAGATCGTCGGCGACGACGGCAAGGAGCTGCCGCGCGACGGCAAGGCGTCGGGCGAGCTGATGGTGCGCGGCCCGTGGATCATCTCGAACTACTTCAAGGGCGAAGGCGGCAACCCGCTCGTCGACGGGTGGTTTCCGACCGGCGACGTCAGCACGATCGATGCCGACGGCTTCATGCAGATCACGGACCGCAGCAAGGACGTGATCAAGTCGGGCGGCGAATGGATCGGCTCGATCGACCTCGAGAACATCGCCGTCGCGCACCCTGCCGTCGCGATGGCCGCGTGCATCGGCGCCCGCCATCCGAAGTGGGACGAGCGACCGCTCCTGGTGGTGGTCAAGAAGGCGAACGCCGAAGTGTCGAAGGAGGAGCTGCTCGCGTTCTACGAGGGCAAGATCGCCAAGTGGTGGACTCCCGACGACGTCGTCTTCGTCGACGCGATTCCGCTCGGCGCGACCGGCAAGATGCAGAAGAACAAGCTGCGCGACCGGTTCGCCGACCACCACCTTCCCACCGCCTGAACGGCCATGACCGCCCTGACGGCCGGCGCGGCCCCGAGCGCAGCGCGAGGATTGTTCCCGGGCCTCCTCGCCTGCGGCGTCGTCGCCGCGGCATCGACCTTCCTCTCCGAGCACTACGGCGCGCCGGTGATGCTGTTCGCGCTGCTGCTCGGCATGGCGATGAACTTCCTCTCCGCCGACGGCCCGTGCGCCGCCGGCATCGAGTTCGCCGCCCGCCAGGTGCTGCGCATCGGCGTCGCGCTGCTCGGCCTGCGCATCACGGTCGGCCAGATTGCCGAGCTCGGCTGGGGGCCGGTCGGCATCGTCGTCGTCTCGGTCATCCTGACGATCAGCGTCTCGATGCTGCTCGCCCGGCTGATGGGATTCCAGAGCGTGTTCGGGCTGCTCAGCGGTGGCGCGACGGCGATCTGCGGCGCCTCGGCCGCGCTCGCGCTGGCGGCGGCGCTGCCCGGTCATCCGCTGAAGGAGCGCGCGACGCTCTTCACCGTCGTCGGCGTGTCGGTGCTGTCGACGGTCTCGATGATCGTCTACCCGATGATCGCGCATGCGATCGGCCTCGACAGCCGCGCCTCGGGCGTCTTCCTCGGCGCGACGATCCACGACGTCGCCCAGGTCGTCGGCGCCGGCTACGGCATGTCGCGCGAGACCGGCGACATCGCGACCTTCGTCAAGCTGATGCGCGTGGCGATGCTGCTCCCGGTGATCGTCTTCGCGGTGGTCCTGACCCGCGCCCGCGCCCAGGAAGCCGGCACGAAGCGGCCGCCGCTCCTGCCGTGGTTCGCCGTCGCGTTCGCGGCGCTGGTCGCGATCAACAGCACCGGCTGGCTTCCCGAGGTCGTGGCGAAGACCGGCAGCGAGTTCTCACGCTGGTGCCTGGTCGCGGCGATCGCCGCCATCGGCATGAAGACGCAGCTGAAGGAGCTCGCCACGGTCGGCGTCAGGCCGGTGCTGCTGATGCTCGCTGAAACGACCTTCCTGGCGCTGCTCGTTCTCGCGCTGCTGCGCTGGGCCATCTGAAACAAGGACCGATGATGCAAACCGAACTTTTCGCGCGGCGTCGCCGCTTCAACCTCGGGCTGCTCGGCGCAGCTGCAGCGGCCGGCACCGGCGCCATGTTTGCGCCGCTCGCGCGGGCACAGGCGAAGTGGCCCGACAAGACGGTGCGCGTCGTCGCCGCAGGCCCGGCGGGCGGCTCCGCCGACATCGTGGCGCGGCTGCTCGCCGATCAGCTCTCGAAGCAGGTCGGGCAGCCGGTGATCGTCGACCCGCGCGCCGGTGCCGGTGGCGTCCTCGCCGTCAACGAGCTCTCGCTTGCCGCGCGCGACGGCCAGACCCTGCTCGTCGGTGTCGATTCGCTGGTGAGCGAGATCCCGCACATCCTCAAGCTGTCGATCAACATGGCCAGCGAGATCAAGCCGATCAGCGAAGTGGCGCGCAGCGGCCTCGTGCTCGTCGGCAATGCGTCGCTGCCCGCCAAGACGCTGCCCGAGCTGATCGCGCATGTGAAGGCCCATCCGGGCAGCGTCAACTACGCCTCGTTCTCGGCCGGAACGCGATCGCACGTGCTGGGGCTGCTGCTGAACAAGGCGGCCGGCATCGACATGACGCACGTCGGCTACAAAGGCTCGACGCCGGCGCTGCAGGACCTGATGGGCGGCCACGTCCAGCTCATGTTCGACGGCATGGCGACGTCGTTGCCGCTGATCAGGAGCGGCCGGATCAAGGCCTTCGCCGTCAGCACGCCGAAGCGCTCGCCGCTGCTGCCCGACGTTCCGACCTTCACCGAGCTCGGCTACCCGCAGCTCGAAACCATCGCCTGGATGGGACTCTGGATCAAGCCCGACGTGCCCGCGGCGCTCCAGGCGCAGATCCGCGAGGCAGCGCTGAAGGCGCTCGCCGCGCCCGGGGCACGCGAGCGCTTGCAGGAGGTCGGGTTCGAGGCGCCGCAGCCGCGCACGCCGGACGAGCTGAGCGCGTCGCTGAAAGCGGACTCCGAACGCGTCGGTGCGGTGCTGAAGTCGATCGGCTTCAAGCCGGAATAGAAGGCGCCCGAGCGGGACGCACGCCCGCGGGGCACGTCCTGGCCGACGAGGACGAGGCATTGTGCCAGCGCAACTCCGCGCCGGATTGCACCTGGCTTTGACGCGCGCGCCGATTAACATGAGCACAGGCACTCGCCCCGTGTGCCCACGGTCGCGTCCTGTCGCCGCGCTCTCTGACCTGCAACTGAATTTCGCGCTTGACGAGAAACCCCCTGGCAATCGCCATGCACGCGCTGGGCTGGACGCTGCTCGGCCTGCTGGTCGTCGCCGCGGGTGCCTGGTGCACCGCAGCGCTGGCCATCGCAGGTCCGCCCAGCGCTGCAGTGCGCCATGGATTGGCCGCCGCAACGGCGGCGGTGGCGCTGGCCACGCTGATCGCGCTGATCGTGCGCCGCTGGCGCTGGCGCGTGCTCGCTGTCGATCTCGTGCTGGTGGCGGCCGTGCTGGGCTGGTGGTCCACCCTCGAGCCCTCGAACGATCGCGACTGGGTGGCCGAGAACGCGCGTCTGGCATACGCCACGGTCGACGGCGACACGGTCACGGTGCACAACGTGCGCAACTTCACCTACCGCGGCGAGACGGACTTCACGCCGGCGTACTACGACAAGCGCTTCGACCTGAGCCGTCTCGACGGCGTGGACCTGATCGCCAGCTACTGGATGGGCCCGTCGATCGCGCACATCTTCATCAGCTTCGCCTTCGCCGGCGGCGACCACCTGGCCGTGTCGATCGAGACACGCAAGGAAAAGGGCGAAGGCTACTCGACCGTCAAGGGCTTCTTTCGCCAGTACGAGCTGTACTACGTAGTCGCCGACGAGCGCGACGTGATCGGCCTGCGCACCACCTATCGGAAGGATCCGCCGGAGCAGGTCTACGTGTTCCGGCTCAAGGGAACGCAGGAGGGTGCGCGCCGGGTCTTCATGGACTACATCGAGTCGCTCAATGCGCTGAAGGCGCGGCCGGAGTTCTACAACTCGCTGACCACGAACTGCACGACCACCATCTGGCTGCACTCGCTGGTCAACCCCGGCCACGTGCCGTTCAGCTGGAAGATCCTCGCCAGCGGCCACGTGCCCGAGTTGCTGTACGGGCTCGGGCGGCTGGACGATCGCGGGCTATCGTTCGACGATCTGCAGCGTCTGTCGATGGTCAACGCGCGGGCGCAGCAGGCGGATGGCGCGCCTGATTTTTCCCGGCGCATCCGTCTGGGCATGCCCTAGCGCGGCAGGGAGCAAGCGCGAGGCACGAATGGCAAGTCAATCCCGGTATGGCGTGCGCGCCTGCATCGCATCGATCCTGGCTGCAGCCGCGTTACCGATCGCGGCGCTGGCCGCTGCGCCGAACGACCCGCCCGTCCCCGCGGCCGGCGCCAAGCGCCCCAAGATCTGCCTGGTGCTGTCGGGCGGAGGCGCGCGCGGCGCCGCGCACGTCGGCGTGATCAAGGTCCTCGAGGAGTACCGCGTCCCGATCGACTGCATCGCCGGGACCAGCATGGGCGCGCTGGTCGGCGGCGCCTACGCGTCGGGGATGAGCGTGCCGGAGATGGAGAAGATCAACGCCGGCATCACGGTCGAACGTCTGTTCAAGGAAAGGCCGCCGCGCCAGGAACTGGCGATGCGCCGCAAGACCGAGGACTTCCGCAACTTCGTCGGGCCGGAGATCGGCACGTCCGGGACCGCGACGCTGGGCAAGGGCCTGGTCACGGGCGTGCAGCTCGAGACGGTGCTGCGCGAGCTGTCGCGCGTTCAGGGCTACCACCGATTCGACGACCTGCCGATCCCCTACCGGGCGGTGGCGACCGATCTCGTCACCGGCAAGGCCGTCGTCTTCAGCGAGGGCGAGCTCGCCAACGTGATGCGGGCCAGCATGTCGGTGCCCGGGGCGGTGGCGCCGGCCGAGTACAACGGCATGATCCTGGTCGACGGCATGCTCACCAGCAACCTGCCCGTCGACGCAGCGCGGGCGATGGGCGCCGACATCGTGATCGCGGTCAATGTCGGCACGCCGCTCCTCAAGCGCGAGGAGCTCAATTCGATCCTCGGCGTGGCCGGGCAGATGCTCAGCATCCTGACCGAGCAGAACGTCCAGGCGTCGCTCGCATCGCTCAAGCCGACCGACATCCTCATCTCGCCCGAGCTCGGCGACTACTCGACCGCCGACTTCGACAACCTGACCAAGATCTCGCCGCTCGGAGAAGCCGCCGCACGCAAGGTCGCCGACCGGCTCGCGATGCTGTCGCTGCCCGCCGCCGAATACGCGGCGCTGCGCGAGCGTCAGCAGGTCGCGATGGCGCCTGACATCAGGCCGGTCGACGAGATCCGGTTCAGCCCGCTCGCCCATGTGAATCCGGAGACGGCCAAGGGGGTGATGGAGACGAGCGAAGGCAAGCCGCTGGTGCAGACCGAGCTCGATGCCGACATGCGGCGCCTGTACGGCACCGGCGACTTCGAGCATGTGAACTACCGCATCCTCGAGGAGCCGGGCAAGCGCGTGCTCGCGGTCGAGGCGGTCGAGAAGACCTGGGGGCCGAACTACCTGCGGCTAGGCATCGGCTTGTCGAGCGACTTCAGCGGCGCGGCGTATTTCAACGTGCTGGCCTCCCACCGCATGACCTGGCTGAACTCGCTCGGCGGAGAGCTTCGAACCGACGTGCAGCTCGGCTTCAACAACAGCCTTCGCATGGAGTTCTACCAGCCGCTCGATGTCAAGGGTCGCTACTTCATCGCGCCGCGCGCCGAGGCGGCGCAGGACCAGGTCCAGTTCTACGGCAAGGATCAGCGCATCTCGATCTACAACATCGAATCGCGCATCGCCGGGCTCGATGTCGGAACGCAGTTCATTCGATACGGCGAGCTCCGCGTCGGCATCGAAGGGGGCACGGTCATTCCCAAGATCAAGACGGGGACCAACCTCCTCGGCGCGTCGGGCACCCACTACGCCCAGGGCGGAATCAGGACCTCGTTGCGCTTCGACCGGCTCGACAATGCGAACTTCCCGCGTCAAGGCTGGGCCGCCGACCTGGAGCTGTACGACTCGATGACCAGCCTCGGCGCGGACGCGGCCTTCGACAAGTGGCACGTCCGGGCCGCTTCGGCCCACTCGTTCGGCGACGGCGACGACACGGCGCGAGTGAACTTCGTCGCGGGCGGTAAGCTCGGATCGAACCCCTTGCCGGCCTACGATCAGTTCCAGTGGGGCGGGTTCCTGAAGCAATCGGGATACGCGACCGGCCAACTCGTGGGATCGCGTCTGCAGTTCGGCCAACTGGTCTACTTCCACCGCATCGTTCGCGGCGGCATCTTCGATGGCGCTTACGGCGGGCTGTCGCTCGAAGTCGGACGGTACGGCAGTCCGCTCGTGCCGAGCAATCCGAGCGGTGTGCTCAAGTCGATGGCGCTCTTCGTGGGCTCCGACAGTCCCCTCGGGCCGCTCTACTTCGGCTACGGCCGAGCCGCGGACGGGCAAGGCAGCTTCTACTTCTATCTCGGCCGGCCCCTCTGAGCCTCGGGCCGGACCGCCTCACGGCCCGAGAAGCCCTCGAATCGAGAGCAGCTCCTGGCGCACCTGCGCCGACGACAGCGTCACCGAGCCGAGCGACTCGTCCTCGACCGCATCGGCATCGCTCGCCCCGGGATCGTGGCCGACCGAGCCGCTCTGCGCCTTGCCCGGGTCCGCCGCGGGCCGCGACGACGTCTCGTGGCGCGTCGCCGCGCCGTCCGTCAGGCGGTTGCGCGCACCGCTGATCGTGAAGCCCTGCTCGTACAGCAGCTCGCGGATCCGCCGGATGAGCAGCACCTCGTGGTGCTGGTAATAGCGCCGGTTGCCGCGCCGCTTCATCGGCTTGAGCTGCGTGAACTCCTGCTCCCAGTAGCGCAGCACGTACGGCTTGACGCCGCACAGCTCGCTCACCTCGCCGATCGTGAAGTAGCGTTTGGCCGGGATCGCAGGTAGCGTTTTCTCCATGAAAATCAATGAGATCAGGAGATAAAGCTCGACTTTACTCGAAGTCGTCTGCGACCGGCGTGTCGCCCTGCACGACCCCCTTCAATTTGTGGCTCGCGTGAAAAGTCACGACGTGGCGGGCCTTGATCGGGATGGCCTCGCCGGTGCGCGGGTTGCGACCCGGCCGCGGCGCCTTGCGCCGGATGTTGAAGTTGCCGAAGCCCGACAACTTGACGTCGTCGCCGGAGAGCAGCGTCGCGTAGATCAGGTCGAAGAAGCCCTCGACCATGTCCTTCGATTCGCGCTTGTTCAGGCCGAGTCGCTCGAACAGCAGCTCGGCGAGCTCGGCCTTGGTCAGCGTCGGCGTCACCAGCGTCGGCAGCAGGACGCGATCGGGCGGGCTTGCGGGACGGACCATGGCGTCGACTCGGTGGGTTATTGCTGGCGCAGGCGAGCACCGAGCCGCTCGCCGAGCGATGCGACGACGGCAGCGACGATGCGCTCGATCTGCTCGTCGGTCAGGGTGCGCTCGTCGTCGCGGATCTCGAGACGGACGGCGAGGCTGCGCTCGCCGACGGCGATGCCGGCCGCGCCCTGCGGCGGAGCGAAGATGTCGAACAGCGTCGCGCCGCGCACGGTGCCCTGCGCCGCGGCGTCGATCGCCTCCATCAGCGCCTCGTGTCCGACACCGTCGCCGACGACGATAGCGATGTCGCGCCACGCGGATTGCTGCTTGGGCAGCGGCGCGAAGGTCGGCACCGGTCGGCGCTGCAAGGCGGCGGCGTCGAGCTCGAAGACGATCGCGTTGCCGGGGATCTCGTAGGCCTGACGCCAGCGCGGGTGCAGCTCGCCGATCACGCCGATGCGCTCGCCGTCGAGCTCGATCGCGGCGCTGCGGCCGGGATGCAGCGCAGGATGCGACGCGGCGACGAAGCGCGCGACGGCCGGCGCGAGCAGCGCCTCGACGTCGCCCTTGACGTCGAAGTAGTCGACGCTTCGCTCGTCGACGCCCCATTGCGGCGGCGCAACCGGACCGAAGGCCACGCCTGCGAGACGAAGCGGCTGGCGAACGCCGGCGACGCCCGCCGGCCCGGCCGCACCGGCCTCGTCGCGAACGAACACCTTGCCCAGCTCGAACGCGCGCAGACGCGACTGCTTGCGAGCGAGGTTGACGCGCAGCACCTCGACCAGGCTGCCGATGAGGCTCGAGCGCATCACCGACAGCGACGAGGCGATGGGGTTGACGACGCGGATCGGTGCCGGGTTGCCGGCGAAGTCGCGCTCCCAGCGCTCGTCGACGAAACTGAAGTTGATGGTTTCCTGCCAACCGAGACCCGCCATGGCATGGCGCAGGGCACTCGCGCCACGGCGCGACTCGCTGGCGACCTTCGCCTGCAGCGTGCCGAGCGCCGGACCGGTCGGCAAGGCGTCGTAGCCGATCAGGCGGATCACTTCCTCGATGAGGTCCTCTTCGAGGCGGAGGTCGAAGCGCCAGCTCGGCGGCACGACGTCGATCTCGCCCGGCCGGGCCGTCGTCTCGAAGCCGAGTCGAGCCATCACGCCTTCGCAGTCGGACTGGGTCACGGGCATGCCGATCACCTTGGCGGCGCGGGCAACGCGCAGCGTGATCGGCGCGAGCTCGGGCAGCGAAGTGACGTGGTCGTCGATCGGGCCGCAGCGCGTCTCTTCCCCGCCGCAGATCGCAAGGATCAGCGAGGTGAGCCGCTCGATGTGCTCGACCGTCGTCGCCGGATCGACGCCGCGCTCGAAGCGATGGCCGGCGTCGGTCGAGAAGTGGTATCGACGCGAGCGCCCCGCGACGGCTTCCGGCCACCAGAACGCCGCCTCGACGTAGATGTTGCGCGTCGCGTCCGACACCGCGGTCGCCGCGCCGCCCATGATGCCGGCGAGCGACTCGACGTGCTTCGCATCGGCGATGACGCCGACGCTCTCGTCGAGCTCGACGGTGTTGCCGTTGAGCAGCTCGAGCGACTCGCCCTTCCTGCCCCACCGGACGGTGAGGCCGCCCGCGATCTTGTCGAGGTCGAAGATGTGCGACGGCCGGCCGAGCTCGAACATCACGTAGTTCGAGATGTCGACCAGCGGCGAGACCGTGCGCTGGCCGCACCGCGCCAGGCGGTCGGCCATCCATCGCGGCGTCTTCGCCGTGGCGTCGACGCCAGTGACGACGCGGCCGGAGAAACGTCCGCACAGGTCGGGGGCCTCGATCGCCACCGGCAGGGTCCGGTCGCTGCGGACGGCCGCTCGGAAGACGGTCGGCGACTTGAGCGGCGCGCCGGTGATCGCGGCCACTTCGCGCGCGACGCCGTGGACGCTCAGCGCATGGCCGAGGTTGGGCGTGAGCTTGAGGGTGAAGATCGTGTCGTCGAGGCGAAGGGCCTCGCGCACATCGACGCCGACCGTCGTGCTGTCGTCGAGCGCCAGCAGGCCTTCGTGGTCGTCGGAGAGCTTCAGCTCGCGCGCCGAGCACAGCATGCCGCGGCTCTCGACGCCGCGGATCTTGCCGACCTCGATCCTGAACGGCTGGCTCGTGCCTTCCTTCGCCGGCGGCAGCTCCGCGCCGACGAGCGCGCACGGCGCCTTCATGCCGGCGCGCACATTGGGGGCGCCGCAGACGATCGAGAGCGTCTCGGCCGCGCCGACGTCGACCTCGCAGACACGCAGGCGATCGGCGTTCGGATGCGGGGCCACCGACAGCACCTTGGCGACGACGACGCCGTGGAACGGCGGGGCGACCGGCCGCAGGCTCTCGACCTCGAGGCCGGCCATCGTCAGCTTCTCGGCAAGCTCGGCGGTGCCGATCGGCGGATCGCAGAACTCGCGCAGCCAGGATTCGGGGAATTGCATGGTTCAGGCGAACTGGCGCAGGAAGCGAAGGTCGCCGTCGAAGAAGAGGCGCAGGTCGTCGATGCCGTAGCGCAGCATCGCCAGCCGGTCGATGCCGGAGCCGAACGCGAAGCCGATGATGCGTTCCGGGTCGAACCCCATGTTGCGAACGACTTGCGGATGCACCTGCCCCGAGCCGGACACCTCGAGCCAGCGGCCGGCGAGCGGACCCTGCGCGAACATGAGGTCGATCTCGGCGCTCGGCTCGGTGAACGGAAAATAGCTCGGCCGGAAGCGAAGCTTGAGCTCGCTCGTCTCGAAGAACGCCTGCATGAAGTCGAGGTAGACCGCCTTCAGGTCGCGGAAGCTGACGTTCTCGCCGAGCCAGAGGCCCTCGACCTGGTGGAACATCGGCGAGTGCGTCGCGTCGTTGTCGACGCGAAAGGTGCGGCCGGGCGCGATCACGCGCACGTCGGGCATCGTCGCCGCGCCGGCGTGCTTCTTCGCGTGCGCCTGCGCGTGGCGGATCTGCATCGGCGACGTGTGCGGGCGAAGGTTGAGGAAGCGGCCCTCGTCGTCCTTGAGGTCGACATAGAAGGTGTCCTGCATCGAGCGCGCAGGATGGTTGTCGGGGTTGTTGAGCGCGGTGAAGCTGTACCAGTCAGTCTCGATCTCGGGACCGTCGGCGACCTCGAAGCCGAGCGATGCGAAGATCGCCTCGATGCGCTCGAGCGCGCGGCTCACCGGATGGATGCCGCCCGTGCCGCGGCTGCGTCCTGGCAGCGTGACGTCGAGCGCCTGGGCGGCGAGCTGGCTCTCGAGCTGCGCTTCGGCGAGCGCCGCACGTCGTGCGACGAGCGCCGCATCGATCGCCTGCTTGGCGACGTTGATCTCGGCGCCGCGCGCCTTCTTCTGATCGGCAGGCAAGGCGCCCAGCGCCTTCAACTGCTCGGTGACGATGCCGCTCTTGCCGAGATAGCGCGCCTTCGCGTCTTCGAGCTCCGCGGGCGTGCGCGCGCCGGCGAATTCCGCCAGGGCGCTGTCGACCACCGGTTTCAGATCGTTCATCGTGGGGCGACTGAGGGCCTGTTGACCCTGGCCGGCGTCGCAGCGCCGGCGGTCACCTCGGCCGGCGCCTCGCGGCGCCGGCAAGGCAAGTTCAGGACAGGTGCGGACGCACCTTCTCGACGACTGCGCCGAAGGCGGCCGGGTCGTGGACGGCCATGTCGGCAAGGACCTTGCGGTCGATGTCGATCTGCGCCTTCTTCAGGCCGG
>DATIDZ010000165.1:0-7842 GCA_035456045.1 Caldimonas sp. | reverse complement strand
TTGATGCGCAGGGCGCGCTGCGTCTCGTCCTCGACCCGGCGCTGGAAGTCGCCCAGCGCGCTCGGGCCGAGCAGCTTGACGTCGGGCCGGGCGGCGACGACGACCCGGGAGAGATCGACCTTCAGCTGCGCCGCGACGTCGGCGACCATCAGGATCCAGTCGGTCTTCAGCGTGTTGTCGAGCATGTTCCGGCTCGAGCACGAATGGTCTCCGGCGATCGCCGTGAACGCCGCCCAGTCGATGCACGCAGGCGCGACGCCCTGCTGCGTGTCGGCGCCCTGCGCGCAGAGGCGCTGTTCGTTGCCGACGCGAGCCTCGCCCCATAGGCGATCGAACTGCGCCTTGCGCTGCGCGTCGAGCTGGGTCACCGCGAGCACGGCGATGTCGCGGTGCTCGGGGTACACCCACGCGCGCGCAGGCGCCGCGACCATCAGTCCGGCGGCGACGAGCAGCGCGGCAAGAGCGGGGGAACGGCCAGGGTCGTGCATGGAGCTCCTACCTGCCGCGCGCGGCAAGGTCTTCCTCGACGAAGCGAAGCACTGCTTCCATCAGCGCCTCGCGGGGATAGGCGTTCTGGGTGACGAACATCGACGCGACGGTGGCGTGAGCGCGAGCGATCGGCAGGGCGACCGCCCAGTGGTCGGCGTTGAGGTAGCCGAGCAGCGTCGACCCGGGGATCAGCTGGTCGTAGAAGATCACCTGGCTGTCGTTGCGCCCGTCGATCATGTTGAGCTTGCGGTTCGTGCCCTGGAGGATCGAGGAGATGCGCTCGGGCTGTGGCAAGGTCACGAGCGAGTACATCGGGACGGAGGTCGGCAGCGCGTTCTGAGCCAGCCAGGCGCGGCGGACGGCCGGGCGCAGGCTGGCGACTCCGCCGCCGTCGCCGCCGTCGCAGGACGCGCCGGGAAAGTGCTGGAGCAGGTCGGCCTGGTACTGCTCGGCATCGTTGGCCAGCGGCGAGCCGCCGACCGCACCGGCGATGCTGACGACCGCGGCGACGCGCGCACGGATCTCGGGATGGCTGACGATGGCGTCGAGCACGTCGGGCGTGCCCTTGGAATAGCCGACCAGCACCAGGCGCGGCGCGCCCGCCGCTGGCTCCCGCGCCATGATCCAGTCGCGGATCTGGCGCGCGTTCACGCTCGTGCCCGACAGCGCATCGACCGGGATGGCGCTCAACTCGTACCCGAACTTGCGCACGTGCTCGTCGACCGTGCCGGGCGGTTGCAGCCAGCGCGCGACGCACGCATAGCCGATGCCCGGCACCACGGCGGCGACCAGACGCCGGGTGGCGGCGCCGAGGGGGACCGCCTGGCCGGTCGCGGCGGGCTCCGCGCCGAGCCGCGTCAGCGCGTCGTCGCACGGGCGAAGGTCTGGCAGCTCGCCGGCGCGCGCCGCCAGGACGCCGCAATAGATCTCGCGAAAGCGGCCGCGCTGGTCCTTGACGCCGGCCTGCGCCGCCGGAACCAGGATGAGCGGCGTCGTCTCGGTGGAGAACGGCACCAGTGGCGCCCCTGCGCAGCCGGCGAGCGCGAGACACGAGGCCGCGACGGCGCGACCTCGCCATCGCCCGGCGTTGCGTCGGGTCATGAGGACCGGTTCCGACCGGCACGGCGCCGGGTCCTCGCCGGCCCGGCATCGAGCGCCTCGACGCGTCGCTTCAAGGGCGCCGCCGCTCAGCCGCTGCGTCGGCCGGGCGCTCATCGGACTCGGCGGGGCTGCCGTGCTGGGCGCACGGCCGGTGCTGGCCTTCGGCGTGCGTCGACGGCACGCCGGCGGCCAGCAGGATGACGCCGACCGGGGCGCGGACCGCATTGATCGCCTTCATGAAAGAGCCCGAAGCAGGCGGTGGGAGCCGCACCTGCCCAATCTAGGATCGGGCGGCTCGCGCCGATATTGGACTTTGGTGCTGCTGGCCCGCTCACGGAACGAAGGCCAGGAAGACGAACGCCGCGAAGATCACCAGGTGCACCGTCCCCTGCATGACGTTGGTGCGGCCGCTGCCGAGGGTGATCGTGCCCACGACGAAGGTCAGCGCGAGCATCACCAGGTCCTTCGCGCCGAGACCGAGCTGCAGCGGCATGCCCAGGAGCGTCGCGACCAGGGCGACCGCCGGAATCGTCAGGCCGATGCTCGCGAGCGCCGAGCCGAGCGCCAGGTTGAGGCTCGTCTGCAGGCGGTCGGCGCGTGCGGCGCGGACGGCGGCCCACGTCTCCGGCAGCAGCACGAGCAGGGCGATGACGATGCCGATCACGGTGGCCGGCGCGCCGGCGGCGTCGATCGCGCGCTCGAGCGTCGGCGACAGCACCTTGGCCAGGCCGATCACGCCGACCAGCGAGACGAGGAGCAGCGCGAAGCTCGTCCACGCCATCCTGGTCGACGGAGGCGGCGCGTGCGCCGACTCGTCGGCCGCTCCGAGCGGCGGCAAAAAGTAGTCGCGATGGCGGACCGTCTGGACGAACACGAAGACGCCCCAGAGGAGGAGTGATGCGACCGCTGCGAACGCGAGCTGCTTCGAGGTGTAGCTCGCCCCCGGCGAGCTCGTGGTGAAGGTCGGCAGCACGAGTGAAAGCGTCGCCAGCGCGATCAGCGCGGCGAGCGCAGCGCTCGCCCCCTCGAGCCGGAACGACTGCTCGTGGTGGCGCAGCCCGCCGACGACGACGCAGAGGCCGACCGCGCCGTTGCAGATGATCATGATCGCCGAGTAGATCGTGTCGCGCGGCAGCGCCGACTTGTCGGTGCCCCCGGCCAGCATCATCGAGACGATCAGCGCCACCTCGATCACCGTCACGGCGACGGCCAGGATGAGCGTGCCGAACGGCTCGCCGACGCGGTGGGCGACGACCTCGGCGTGGTGCACCGAGGCGAGCACCGAGCCGATGATCCCGATGCCGGCGATGCCCGCGAGCAGGGGACCGACGGGCACGGCGATCGCGAGGGCGACGACAGCGATCGACAGCAGCGGGACCAGCGAGGTCCAACCGAACATGGCGGCTCTCTCGTTCAAGGACGGTGGCGCGTTCTACACGGTCTCGCGGCGCCGAGCCGGGCGCGCCGCGAAGACCTGCCGCCGCTCACTCCTTGTCGGGGCCGACCAGCTTCCACTTGCCCTTCGGCTTCTCGCAGAACTTGTAGACGCCCTGCGCCTTCTGGTTGTCGTAGACGTTCGTGACGCGCAGGCGGCGACACGACAGGCCGTTCCAGGTGAGCTTGTTCATCGGCACGACCGAGCCCGATGCGGGCGTCTTGGTGCTCTTCCAGTCGAGGACCTCGCCCTCGTTCGTCGACTTCAACGCCGCGTCGACCTGCACCTTCATGAGGGCGAAGTCGTCGGCGTTGAACTTCGCCGCCGGCCCGTCCTTGAGGCCGAACTGAACGGCGTGGGCCGGCGACACGGCCGCGGTGGCGAGGGCTGCCGCGAATGCCATCGCCCGCAGGATGTCGATCGGCGTCACCGGCTTGCCGCGGTAGGCGTTGTTCATCGTGAGCTCTCCGTGTGGAAGTCTAATCTTGACACCGCGATCGACGCACGCGATTGTCCTTAGGTGCAGGTGCGTGCCCCCGGACACATCAAACCGGCGCGGACAGCCCGCGTACGCCATGGCGCCGGGCCCGATATCATCGAAGTTCGATATGCGACGCCCGGGGGGCAAGGAAAGCGGCGTCGCTGATCGACGTGATGCGATGTGTTCACGAGGAGGTGGGACATGGCCGAGTCAACGGTGCATGTCGTCGATGACGATCAGTCTTTCCTGACCGCGATGGCGCGGCTGCTGCGGGCCAGTGGATTCGCCGCCCGCACGCATTCGTCGGCACGGGAGTTCCTGGAACAGCGTTGCGACGACGAGCCGGGATGCGTCGTCGTCGACCTGCGGATGCCCGACCTCGGCGGTCTCGAGCTCCAGGCCGCGCTGGCCAGGACGCAATACCCGCTTCCCGTCCTCTTCCTGACGGGACACGCCGATACCGCGTCGACCGTGCAGGCGATGCGCGGCGGCGCCGAAGACTTCCTCGAGAAGACCGCCGCCAAAGAAGTCCTTCTCGATGCCGTGCGGCGCGCGCTCGTTCGCGACCAGCAGGAGCGCCAGGCCAGGGTGCACCGCGACGAGCTGCGCGCCCGGTTCGCCGCCATCAGCGCGCGCGAGCGCGAGGTCCTCGGCCACGTCCTGCGCGGCCGGCTCAACAAGCAGATCGCGGGCGATCTGGGAATCCACGAGCGCACGGTCAAGGTTCATCGCAAGGCGATCATGACCAAGCTCAGCGTCAGGTCGGTGGCCGCCCTGGCGCAGCTCAGCCAGGAAGCCGGCCTGACCACCGCGCCCTGAGCGGCGGCCTTGCCGGGTCCCTGCCAGGCGGCCGCGGTGCGCCGCAGATAGACTCCCCCGCCATGCGGCGCGCAGGTACACAGACCGGATGAGCCCGGTCACGGTCGTCTGGTCGATGATCGCCGCGGCGTGCCTGACGCTGGCCGCCGTCCACTTCCCCGTCTGGTGGCGCAACCGCGACGCACGCGCGTCGTTGGCGTTCTCGATCGCGGCGATCTGCACGGCAGCCCTCGCGCTGTGCGAACTCACGATGCTGAAGGCGCCGACGCCCGCGGTCTACGCCACCGCCCTGCGCTGGGCCAATGTCCCGGTCGCACTGCTGATGGTGGCGCTCGCGGCGTTCGCCTATCACTACCTCGATGCGGGTCTGCGCTGGCTCGCGGGCACGGCCATCGCGCTGCGACTGGTGTCGCTGGTGATCGACTTCACCGTCGGAGACAGCCTCAACTTCATCGAGATCACCTCGCTCCGCGCGGCCCGGTTCCTGGGAGAGCAGGTCGCGACGCCCGTCGGCGTTCGCAATCCATGGCAGGCGATCGGTCAGCTCGCCGTCGTCCTGCTCCTGCTGTTCTTCGTGGCCGCATCGGTGCGCGCATGGCGGCAACGCCGGCGCGCGGCGGCGGTGCTGGTGGGTGGCAGCCTGGTGTTCTTCATGGTGGCGAGCCTGGTTCAGGTCTACGTCATCTACTGGCAGGACGGCAACGTGCCGAGCACCGTCACGCTCTTCGCGATCGGCGTCGTCGCCGTCATGGGTTACGCGCTCAGCGCCGACCTGCTGCGCGCCAAGCGGCTCGTCGGCGAGCTGAGCGAGCGCGAGCGGGAGGTCGACCTGGCTGCCGATGCAGCCAACCTCGGCATCTGGACTCGTGACATCGTCACCGACAGGCTCGTGGCGAGCAGGAAGCTGCGCGAGCTCTTCGGGCTCACGGCCGACGAGCATCTCGATGCCGAGCAGTTGGTCGAGCGTGTCCATCCGGACGACCGCGCCGCCTTCCGGGATCGCCTCAGCCAGGCGGCGCGACGGCGCGGCGAATACCAGATGGAGTTCCGCCTCGTCCTGCCCGATGGGCAGCTGCGCTGGATCGCCGCCCAAGGGCGGGTCGACTTCGACGCGAGGAACACGCCCGTGCGCAGCTGCGGGGTCTGCATCGACGTGACCGAGAAGAAGCTGGCCGAACAGGAGATGCTGCGGCTGCGCCAGGACATCGCCCACGTCGGCCGAGTCTCGGTGATGGGGCAGATCTCCTCGGCGCTGGCGCACGAGATCAACCAGCCGCTCGGCGCGATCCTGCGCAACGCCGAGGCGGCGGCCCTCTTCATGCAGCACGAGTCGCCCGACCTGCACGAGATCAGCGCCATCCTCGAGGACATCCGCAAGGACGACGAGCGTGCGAGCGAGGTGATCGACCGCATCCGGGCGCTGCTCCGGCGCGAGGAAGTGGCGATGACGACGCTCAACGTGCGCAGCGTGCTCGGCGACGTCGCGACGCTGCTGCGTCCCGATGCGGCGGCACGCCACGTCGCGCTGGCGCTCACGGTGCCGGCCGACCTGCCTGCCGTGCGCGGCGACCAGGTGCAGGTGCAGCAGGTGCTTCTGAATCTCATCCTCAACGGGATGGATTCGCTCGAAGGCGTCGCCGGCGGGCCTCGGGCCGTGGCCGTCACGGCGCGGCGGGAGGGGCCGGCGCGCGTCGAGATCAGCGTGTCCGACAGCGGGCGCGGCATCGACCCCGCGAATCTCGCGCGCATCTTCGAGCCGTTCTTCACGACCAAGCCCAAGGGGATCGGCATGGGGCTGTCGATCTCGCGCGGCATCATCGAGGCCCACGGCGGGCGGCTCTGGGCCGAGAACAACCCCGGCGCCGGCGCGACGTTCCGGTTCACGTTGCCGGTCGCCGCCTAGGCGACCTCGGTCCGGCGCGTCGCGCTATTCGTCGGCCGGCGACTTCGGGATCCGGTCGACTTCTTTGCGGGTCGGCGGTGGCTTCGGGGGGGCGTCGCGGAACAGCACCCACGCCAGCCAGGCGGCGACCACCACCAGCAGCAGTGCGACGATCATGGGCTGGCCTTCCGCGTCCGGGCGCGCCGGGCATCACACGTTGACGTCACGGGTTCGATCCAGCGCGGCTCCGATTTGCAGGCAATTTCGATGCCGAGAGGCGCCGCATCGGCGACGCGCGTGACACGCGACGTCGGCCGAGATCCGACCGACCCCGCTCCCTCTTGCGCTTATCGTCGCCAACCTCTCGACCTTCACTGGAGAACTCCCATGTCCTTCGACTTCACCGGCAAGCGCGTCGTCGTCGCCGGCGGCAGCCGCGGCATCGGTCGCGCCATCGCGCTGCAGTTCGCGACGGCAGGCGCCGACGTCGCCTTGTGCGCGCGCGGTGCCGCCGCCCTGGAGGACGCTCGCGCCGAGATCGCACGTCACGGCCGGCGCGTTCATGCGATGACCTGCGACCTCGCCGACCCGGCCTCGATCGCGGCCTGGGTGCCGGCCGCGGCGGAGGCGCTGGGCGGCATCGACGTGCTCGTCAACAACGCCTCCGGCTTCGGGATGGGCGACGACGAAGCAGGCTGGGCCGCGGGTCTCTCGGTCGACGTCATGGCGATGGTGCGGAGCTCGCGCGTTGCGCTGCCCTGGCTGCAGCAGTCGGGCCCGGGGCGCGGCGCGAGCATCGTCCACATCTCCTCGATCGCCGCCTTGCGGCCGTCGACGCGCACGCCCGCCTATGCAGCGGTCAAGGCGGCGATGAACAGCTACACCGGCAGCCAGGCGGCCCAGCTGGCACGTCAGGGCATCCGCGTCAACGCGATCGCGCCGGGCTCGATCGAGTTCCCCGCCGGCGTCTGGGACCAGCGCAAGACGGACAACCCGACGCTCTACGAGCGGACCTTGAAAAGCATTCCGTTCGGCCGCTTCGGCACGCCCGACGAGGTCGCCGAGGTGGCGCTCTTCCTCGCTTCGCCGCACGCTCGCTGGATCACGGGGCAGGTGCTCGTCGTCGACGGCGGGCAGCTCCTCGGCGCCTGAAGCAGCGCCGCCCTCTGGCCCTCTTCCACCCCCGATGCCCGAAACTCCCGACCGCACGCTCGAGCTCGTCTCGCTCGCGATCTTCGTGCTCGCGCTGGCGCACACGTTCGCCGCCAAGCAGCTCGACCGCCTCTCGCATCGCTTCCCGAGGCATGCCGGAGTCTTCCACCTGCTCGGCGAGATCGAGGTCGTATTCGGCTTCTGGGCGATCGTCCTCGTGCTGGCGATGGTGGCGCTGACCGGCGGGCCGCAGGCGCTCAGCTATGCGGAGTCGCGCAACTACGACGAGCCGCTCTTCGTGTTCGTTGTGATGGTGATGGCTGCATCGCGGCCGATCCTCGTGACGGTCATGCGCGCCGTCGACGGCCTGGCGCGATGGCTGCCGATGGCGCGGCCCGTCGCCACGGCCTGGCTGTGCCTGGCCGCCATCCCGCTCCTGGGATCGCTCATCACCGAGCCCGCGGCGATGACGATCGCGGCCTT
>DATIDZ010000164.1:0-9997 GCA_035456045.1 Caldimonas sp. | reverse complement strand
GCTCGCCCAAGGCGATATCGTTGGCCTGCTTAACTCCGACGACTTCTTCGCCTCGCCCGAGGTCTTGTCGATCGTAGCGGCAGCGTTCGCCGACCGGGACGTCGAGGCGGTTTACGGCGACCTGTGCTACGTCGACCCCGTCGACACGTCGCGGGTCGTTCGCTACTGGCGCTCGTCCGCTTTCCGCCCGGGCCTCTTCGCGCGCGGCTGGGCGCCGCCACATCCGACGCTCTACGTGCGACGCGAGATCTACGAGCGCCTGGGTGGCTTCGACCTCGCCTACCCTCTCGCCGCAGACCTCGAGTTGATGGCGCGCTTCCTCGAAGTCCATCGCGTGCGCGCGCGCCACCTGCCCGAAGTGCTGGTGCGGATGCGCACCGGCGGCGCGACCAACCGAAGCTTGCGTAATATCGCGCGGCAGAACCGCGAGATCTGGCAGGCGCTCCACCGCCACGGCCTCGCCGGATCGATGGGCGGCTTCCTGATCGGTAAGCTTCTCTCGCGTGGGCGTCAATTCATCGCGCGCCCTTCCGCGCCATGACCGGGCCGGTGCTCGTCACCGGCGCCAGCGGCTTCGTCGGCCGCGCGGTCGTCGCCCGACTGGCAGCCGAGGGTCTCGCCGTCCGAGCCGCCGTGCGCCGCCACGGCGTGCCATTTCCGGCGAATGTCAGCGTCGTCGCCGACGCCGACCTCGACCGCATCGACGCCTGGGGCGACGCGCTCTCCGGCGTCGGCGTCGTGGTCCATTGCGCGGCGCGAGCGCATCGGCTTGCCGACGATGCCGCCGATCCGCTGGCAGCGTTTCGCCGGGCCAACCGCGACGCTACCGGCGCGCTCGCACGCGCCGCCGCGGCCGCGGGCGTGGCGCGCTTCGTCTTCGTCAGCTCGATCGGGGTCAATGGCCCCGAGACCGGCGAGCGCCCATTTCGTGCCGACGACGTTCCGGCTCCCGCGTCGCCGTACGCGGTCTCGAAGCGCGAGGCCGAGGACGAACTCGCGGCCATCGCCGCAGAGCGGGGTCTCGGCGTCGTCGTCGTCCGACCGCCGCTGGTGTACGGGCCGGATGCGCCGGGCAACTTCGCGACGCTTCTGCGAGCGGTCGATCGCGGCCTGCCGCTACCGTTTGGCGCCATCGACAATCGGCGCAGCTTCGTCGCGATCGACAACCTCGTCGACCTGATCGCCGTCCTCGTGCGCCACCCGCAGGCGGTCGGCCAGACGTTTCTCGTCAGCGACGGCGAAGACCTCTCGACCAGCGAGCTGCTGCGGCGAACCGCTGCGGCGTTGGGTCGACCCGCGCGCCTGATCCCGGTGCCGCCGGCGCTGCTGCGGCGCGGCCTGGCGTTGCTCGGTCGCGCCGAATTGGCGCAGCGCCTGTGCGGGTCGCTCGTCGTCGACATCGGCCCCACCTGCGCGCGCCTCGGCTGGCGGCCGCCGGTCGGCGTCGACGCGGCGCTCGCGGCAACAGCGCAACGCGCGCCCCGCCTCGCGGAGCGGCAGCGCAAAGCGGTGACAATCCCCCCGCGATGACTTTGCCTGGCCTCCTGGCCCTCCTTGCCCTTGGCGGCGCCGTGTCGTGGGCGCTGACCTCGTCGATGCGCCGCTACGCGCTGCACGCCGGCCTGTTCGACGTGCCCAACGCGCGCAGCTCGCACATCGTGGCAACGCCGCGCGGCGGCGGCGTCGCCATCGTCGTCTCGTTCCTCTGCGTCGTCGCCGCGCTGCTCCCCCTGAGCGCGATCGACACTCGCCTGGCCGCGGCGCTGCTCGGCAGTGGCATCGTGGTCGCCATCCTCGGCTTCATCGATGATCGCCGACCGCTGCCGGCGCGCTGGCGCTTCCTCGGCCACCTCCTCGCCGCCGCCTGGGTGCTGTACTGGCTCGGACCGTTGCCAAAGGTGCCGCTTTTCGGCGTCGTCGTCGACCTCGGCGTCGGCGCGACGCTGCTCTCGACGCTCTACCTGGTCTGGTCGATCAATCTGTTCAATTTCATGGATGGCATCGACGCCATCGCGAGTCTGGAAGCGATCGCCGTCTCCCTCGGTGGCGCGTTCGTCTGGTGGCTTGCGCAGCCAAGCGGCGATTGGCCGGTCGCGATTGCTTTCGCCGCCTGCGTCGCCGGTTTCCTCGTCTGGAACTTCCCGCCAGCGCGCATCTTCATGGGCGACGCCGGCAGCGGGTTCCTGGGTTGCATGGTGGCGACACTGGCGCTGTGGAGCAGCCACACCACGGCGCATCTCTTCTGGAGCTGGTTCATCCTCGGCGGCTGCTTCATGGTCGACGCGACCGTCACCCTGGTGCGGCGCGTCGCCCGCGGCGAGCGCTTCAACGAGGCGCATCGCAGCCACGCCTATCAATACGCGGCGCGGCGGTTTGCCTCGCACAAGGCCGTCTCCATCGCCTTCCTCGCGATCACCGCGATCTGGCTGTTCCCTCTCGCCGTTGCGGTCGCGGCCGGAGGGCTCGACGGCCTGACCGGCGTCGCGATCGGCTATGCGCCGCTGATCGTGCTCGCCTTCCGCTTCAAGGCCGGCGCCGCGACTGAACAGGAAATTTGAGCCCGATGCCCTCCTTGCTTCGATCGGCAGTCCGCCTGGCAACCTTCTCCGCACGCACGAAGGTGTCGATCATGATCGGCGGCGACGCCGTGTTCCTGCCACTGTGCATGGTGACGGCGGTCGCGCTGAGGCTGGGCTCGCTCGACGCTGCGATCCACATGGCGCCGCACATCCAGATCGCTGTCGCCTTGCTGGCGTTGCCGGCGCTCGGCATCGCAGGCCTCTACCGGACCGTCGTCCGCTACATCGATCTGCGCGTCATCGTTGCCTCGAGCGCAGCGCTGGCGGCCGTCGTTCTCGTGCTGAGCGGCCTGGCCTGGTCGTTCGAGGTCGTCGTCCTGCCGCGCTCGGCGTTGCCGATCTTCTGGTTCGTCGCCTTCGCCTACGTCGTCACCTCTCGCTTCATCGCACGCGCCCTGCTCCGGCGCGGCATGAAGCAGATCGGCCGGCATCGTCTTCGCACCGCCATCTACGGCGCCGGCGACGCCGGTGCCCAGCTCGCCCAGGCGATGCAGCTGAGCCCTGATCATTCGGCGGTCTGCTTTCTCGACGATCGCGCCGACCGGCAGCGCAAGATCGTCGCGGGCCTGCCGGTCTACTCGCCTACCGCGCTCAGCGACGCGATCTTCCGGCACGAGCTGGAGCAGATCGTCCTCGCGATCCCGTCGGCGAGCTCGGCGCAGAAGCGGCGCCTGATCGAGCGCGTCGAAGGCGCCGGCCTGCCGGTGAAGATCCTGCCGGGCCTGTTCGAGCTCGTCGACGGCAAGGCCGGCATTTCCGACATCCGCGAGGTCGACGTCGCCGACCTGCTCGGCCGCGACGTCGTGCCGCCCGATCCCGCCCTGTTCGCGCGAAACATCGCCGGCAAGGTCGTCCTCGTCACGGGCGCCGGCGGCTCCATCGGCAGCGAGCTGTGCCGCCAGATCATGTCGCAGCGGCCGGCGAAACTGGTGCTCTTCGATCACTCCGAGTTTGCGCTCTACACGATCGAGCACGAGCTGCGCGAAAGCTGGCCGGGGATCGCACTCGTCGCCTGCCTCGGGTCGGTGCTCGACGAGCGCGGGATGCGGGGGCTGCTGCGGACGCACGGCGTCCAGACCATCTATCACGCCGCTGCCTACAAGCACGTACCGATCGTCGAGCTGAACATGCAGCAGGGCCTGCTCAACAACGTCTTCGGCACGCTGGTCGTCGCGCGCGCCGCGCTCGAGGTCGACGTCGAGACGTGCATCCTCATCTCGACCGACAAGGCGGTGCGGCCCACCAACGTGATGGGCGCTTCGAAGCGCGCGGCCGAGCTGATCTTCCAGGCGGCCGCGCTGCGCAGCGGCACGAGAACGATCTTCTCGATGGTCCGGTTCGGCAATGTGCTCGGCTCGTCGGGGTCGGTGGTGCCGCTGTTCCGGCGCCAGATCGCGGCGGGCGGGCCGGTGACCATCACGCACCCGGACATCATTCGCTATTTCATGCTGATCGGCGAGGCCGCCCAGCTCGTGGTCCAGTCGGGGGCGATGGCGCGCGGCGGCGATGTCTTCGTCCTCGACATGGGCGAGCCCGTTCGTATCGCGGACCTCGCTCGGACGATGATCCACCTGTCGGGCCTCACCGAGCGGACGCCGGAGCAGCCCGACGGCGACATCCCCATCGAGTACGTCGGCCTGCGACCGGGCGAGAAGCTCTACGAGGAGCTCCTCATCGGCGAATCGGTCGTGCCGAGCGGCCACCCGCGCATCATGTGCGCGCGCGAGCGCCACATCGAGCCGGCGCTGCTCGACAAGATGCTCGAGTCGTTGCGAACCGCATGCGAAGCCAACGACTACACCGCCATGCTTCGCCAGCTTCGCAATCTCGTGCCTGAATACCGGTCGGCCGACGAAGTGAACGCCGAGGCGTCGGCAACTCTTGCCAAGCGCTAGGCCCGCGCCGCTCGCGCAGCGACCGCAGCCCGGCGCGCGGCGACGGCGGCCCGGCGCGAACGACCGCGTCCCTAGAATGCCCGCGCGATGACCACGACCCCACCCGCTCCGCCCGACGACAACGCCCTCCTCGCCGAGCGCCGCGAAAAGCTCGCCGCGATCCGCGCCCGCGGCGTCGCGTTTCCCAACGATTTCAAGCCGAAGCACCGCGCCGCCGAGCTGATGCGCAAGCACGGCCACCTCGACAACGAGGCGCTCGAGCCGCAGGCGGTCGCGGTGTCGATCGCCGGCCGGCTGATGCTCAAGCGCGTGATGGGCAAGGCAAGCTTCGCGACCGTCCAGGACGCGACCGGGCGGATCCAGCTGCGCGTCAGCGTCGATGCGATCGGCGACGAGGCGTACGCCGCCTTCAAGCACCTCGACCTCGGCGACATCGTCGCCGCCGAGGGGACGCTGTTCAAAACCAAGACCGGCGAGCTGACCGTGAAGGTCGATCGCCTGCGCCTCCTCACCAAGAGCCTGCGCCCGCTGCCCGACAAGTTCCACGGCATCGCCGACGCCGAGCAGAAGTACCGGCGCCGCTACGAGGACCTGATCACCGACGACGCCGCGCGGGCGCGCTTCGTGGCGCGCAGCAAGACCTTGTCGTCGATCCGGCGCTTCATGGTCGAGCACGGCTTCATGGAGGTCGAGACGCCGATGCTCCACCCGATCCCCGGGGGCGCCAACGCGAAGCCGTTCGTCACCCACCACAACGCGCTCGACCAGCAGATGTTCCTGCGCATCGCGCCCGAGCTCTACCTCAAGCGCCTCATCGTCGGCGGCTTCGAGCGCGTGTTCGAGATCAACCGGAGCTTCCGCAACGAAGGCGTCTCGGTCCGGCACAACCCCGAGTTCACGATGATGGAGTTCTACGCGGCGTACTGGAACCACCACGACCTGATGGACTTCACCGAGGAGGTGCTGCGCCACGCGGCGCGCGAGGCGGCAGGCTCGGCCAAGCTCAGCTACGCCGGGCGCGAGGTCGACCTCGATGCCCGCTTCGCCCGCATGACGGTGAAGGAAGCGCTCGTCCGCCACGCCGGCGTGAGCGAGTCCGAGGCGGGCGATGCGAGCGTGCTGCGTGCACGCATCAGCGCGGCCGGGCCGCCGGCGCCTGCGCACTGGACGCTCGCCGAGCTGCAGTTCGGACTGTTCGAGGCGGCGGTCGAGGCGCAGCTCTGGCAGCCGACCTTCATCGTCGACTATCCCGTCGAGGTGTCGCCCCTGGCGCGCGCCTCCGACAGCGATCCTTCCGTCACCGAGCGCTTCGAGCTCTTCATCACCGGCCGCGAGTACGCGAACGGCTTCTCCGAGCTCAACGATGCCGAGGACCAGGCCGAGCGATTCCGCGCCCAGGCAGCCAATAAGGAGGCGGGCGACGAGGAAGCGATGTACTACGACGCCGACTTCATCCGCGCCCTCGAGATCGGCATGCCGCCGACCGGCGGCTGCGGCGTCGGCATCGATCGCCTCGTCATGCTGCTCACCGACTCACCGAGCATTCGCGACGTGATCCTGTTTCCGTCGCTGCGCAACGAGGCGCAGGGGCCGGCGCTCAAGGCAAGCGGTAGCTGAGGCGACGGCCGCCGGCCACGATCGCGTCGAGACCGATCCAGTCGCCGTCTGCGGAATACCAGACATCGACCGGCCGGGCTGCCCCCGCGACGCGGTAGCCGACCGCGCTCCTCGCCACGCCGCGCACGTCGATGCGGGCCTCGCCGAGGAGACGCACCTGCACGGGCTCGATCTTGCCAGTTTGTGCATTCAGCAGGCGCGTCTGGGTGCGCATGGCGGGGTGCCAGTACGCGAAGCTCATCAGGCAGCCCTCGCTGGCCTCGGCGCCGGACGCCGACCGGATCGTCTGCCGGTCGCCCTTCGAGACCAGACGCACGTCGCTCGTCGTGCCGTCGTCGTCCGTGGTCGCCGCGAGGGCGGTCAGGCAGTTGCCGAGCCAGGACTCGCTCGCGCGATGACGATAGCGGTAGGCCGTCAGGCCGAGCACCGTGACGTCGAAGCGCGCTTCGCTGAGGACGCGCGTCTCGGCGCCCTCGGCCTGGACGCTGAACCGATGCTGGCCGATCGGCTTGTCGTCGAGGAGGACGCGGAACGACCAGTCGCCGGTCGGCGCGAGCTCGGCGGCCGCGCTCGGGCCCGGCAGGGCAGCGACCGCCAGTGCGAGCGCCGCCATCGTCGTCGCGGCGAGCGAGCGGCGCGCGGCGTCTCTCTCACGGCGGGTCGCGGACGGCCCGCTCACGATCGCGGCGGCACGAGCGCGTAGCCGTCGAGCCGGGTCGACAGCGCCATCAGCGCCGGCATCAGCACGGCCCACGTCAGCGCGAGCATGACGAGCGCGGCCGCAGGATCGACGAAGCTCGCGCCGCCCAGACGCACGCCCGCCAGGAACGAGGCCGGTCCGCAGATCGCGCCCAGCAACGCGGCGAGCAGCGGGCGTCCCTTCAGCCAGCGCAACGTGACATTGGGTGCCGTCGCGAGCAGCGCCCACAAGGCGGCGATCCAGTACGGCGCCAGCCAGGCGACCGGCTGCCCCGACGGATAGACGATGTGTCCCTGCGCCACGACGAGGCTCTCGACCAGGAGACCGCCGGCGAAGACGGCGACAACGAACGCAAGTTCCTCGCGCGGCCGCCGCGCAGACGCCACATGCAGGGCGACCGCCGCTGCGACGCAAGCGGTGCCGAGCGCCGGCCAGCGATGCGCCGCACCCAGCACGGC
This sequence comes from Caldimonas sp., assembly GCA_035456045.1. Lineage (GTDB taxonomy): Bacteria > Pseudomonadota > Gammaproteobacteria > Burkholderiales > Burkholderiaceae_C > Schlegelella_A. The sequence goes on along the minus strand of DATIDZ010000164.1, from coordinate 2,748 downwards.
GGCGAACCAGGCGATCTGGAAGACGACGAAATTGGCGACCACGGCCGCCCGCGAGGGCCCGGACGCCGCGGCGCGCGGCGCGCGAGCGCCGGCGGCGATCGGATCCTGGACCTCCCGGGTCATGCGGCGCACGGTCGTTGCATCGACCCTTGTACGCAGCCCACAGCCGATCGGATCGCCGCCCGTGCCGAGCCCGGCTCCGAGCTCAGTCCTGAGGCATGAACGGCAGGTCGGTGCTGCCCATGTCGAGGCCGCGCTGGCTGAGCAGCGTCGTGACCTGGCCCCGGTGGTGCGCCTGGTGGTTGAACAGGTGCATCACGAGCAGCCAGCGCGGCCGCGTGCGGACGGCGCCGTCGACCTTGCTCGTGTAGGTGAGCGCCTGCGCGAGCCACTCGACGCTCAACGAGCCGGTCCAGGCGACCAGACGCGCATCGATCGCGTCGCGCTCGCGACGAAGCGCCGCGAAGCTGCCGAACAGGTCGACGCCGAGCTCGGGCACCTCGGCCGGCTCGCCGGTGAAGCGCGACAGGAACGCGAGGTCGGCGTAGGCGATGTGGTTCAGCGTCGCATGGATCGACCGGAAGAACGCGCCGCGATCAGCGTGCAGCTCGTCTACGGGCAACGTCGCGCAGGTCGCGAACAGGCGCGCGTTCATCCACGCGTTGTAGCGCGCGAGCGTCTGCGCCGCTTCCGGCGAGATCATCGCCGGCCCTCAGCGGTGCTTGAACTCGGCCTTGCGCTTGGCCAGGAACGCGGCCATGCCCTCGTCCTTGTCCTCGGTCGCGAACAGCGAATGGAAGAGATGGCGCTCGAACGCGACCCCGTCGCTGAGCGGCACCTCGAACGAGCGGTTGACCGCCTCCTTGGCCATCCGGACGCTCGGGCCGCTGAAGGCGCAGATCGTCTCCGCGGCCTTCAACGTGACGTCGAGCAGCTCGGCCGCCGGCACGACGCGCGAGACCAGCCCCGCCCGCTCGGCCTCCGCCGCGTCCATCATCCGCGCGGTCAGCACGAGGTCCATCGCCTTCGCCTTGCCGATCGCCCGCGGCAGCCGCTGCGTGCCGCCCGCGCCGGGGATGATGCCGAGCTTGATCTCGGGCTGGCCGAACTTCGCGCTGTCGGCGGCGATGACGATGTCGCACATCATCGCCACCTCGCAGCCGCCGCCGAGCGCGAAGCCGGCGACCGCCGCGATCACCGGCTTCTTCACCTGCCGCATCGTCTCCCAGTTGCGCGTGATCAGGCCCTTCGTGTACGCCTCGGTGAAGCCGTACGGCGCCATCGCCTGGATGTCGGCGCCGGCGGCGAACGCCTTGTCGCCGCCGGTGACGACGATGCAGCCGATCGCCTCGTCGGCGTCGAACGCGAGCAGCGCGGCGCCGAGTTCGTCCATCAGCGTGTCGTTGAGCGCGTTGAGCTGCTTCGGCCGATTCAGCGTGATCACGCCGACGCGGCGCGCGCCGGCACCGCGCACCTCGGTGAGGATGCATTCGTAGGTCGTCATGGCGGCTTCCCTTTCGCTTCGGAGGATGGAACGGTGGCCGGCGCGGCCATCTCGGGCTTGCCGGAGATCATGAGGTCGATGAACGTCGCCGGGTCCTGCTCGATGCGGATGCGCACCGGCAGGTAGCGCAGCTCGGGCGCGATCCACAGCTCGATCGTCAGCTCGTTGGGCCGCCGCGTCGGCCGCGGCCGCGGCTTGAGGTGAAACGATGCCAGCGGGCCAAACGGCGTCTGCAGCGTCTGCTGCTCGATCACCTCGTACACGTAGCTGTTCATCGTGCGCGGCAGCGCGAGCGGAAAGGCGACCGCGCCGCCGACCCGCAGCAGCTCGGGGCGGGTCGAGAACACGTAGGTCAGCTGGATGAACTGGCTCGCCGTGTCCTGCACGCCCTCGAGGCGCTCGCGCCGCTCGCCGTTGGCGAGCACGACCGCATCGGCCTCGAAGACGACGCTGACCCGGCGCCGGTCGCGCATGACGACCTGCGTGTCCTCGTCGTAGCGGGTCGGCACCAGGCCACCCACGGTGATGTGGCCCTCGCTGGTCATCCGCCGCGTGATGAGCGGCGCGACCTGCGGTCCGACGACGAGGTCGAGGTTGACCTGGTAGCGGTCGGCGACGCGAATCCATTCGACCTGCGCGGTGCCGCTCACCTCGCCCCGGTAGCTGCCGGTGAGGGAATAGCTGAGCCGGGTCGAGACCGGCCATTCGAACGGCGGCGCGCCGGCGGCCGCACTCGCCGACCCGATGGCAGCGACCGGCGTGGCCGCATCGCTTGCGGCGGACGAAGCCGCGGCGGGGGCGGACGCCGCCGCGAGTCGCTCGGCCGCGGCCGGGCTCGCGGGCTCTACAGGTGCCGACGCTGGCGCAGGCGGCGCTGCCGGCGCGGAGGCTTCTGCCACCACCGCGGGCGGCGCTTCGGCCGCCGATGCCGCGGCCGCCGCCTTGGCCGCCGACGCTGCCGCCGCGGGCCGAGGCGCGCGCGGAGCGCGCGGCGCGCGTTGGACCGGCGCGGGCGGCGGCGCGACCGGCGCGCTCACCACGGGCGGTGCTTCGGGCTCGATCGTGCGCACGTACGCGACCTCGATCCGTTTCGGCATCGCCTGGCTCGCGCTGAAATCGGCCATGCGCGAAGCGAGCTCGCGCGTCGCCACGAGGTGCGCGACCACGACCGCGATGACGACGCCGGTCCAGGCGCCGCGACGGCCGATCGGATGCCGGTGCGGCGCGCCTTCGCGAGCGCTCAG
>DATIDZ010000163.1:0-3433 GCA_035456045.1 Caldimonas sp. | reverse complement strand
AGCGGCGAACCAGCATCGCATGGTCGGCGTCGGGCTCGACGATGAGGGCCGTGTACAGCGCGGCCGCCAGGGCGGCGTCGCGCGACGGCTTGCTGCCCTCGGCGGGCAGCGCGGCCGGGGCCGGCGGATAGGGCCGGTAGCGCGGGTCGATCGCGTCGAGCGCGTTGAAGGCCGCCAGCCAGGCGATCGTGCGCGCCCGATCGCCGCGCACGCCGGTGACCTTGGCGGTCGCCTCGTCGACGGTCGAGAACCAGTCGAGCGCAACGTCGGCGCGGGCGACGAGCGGCCACGGCCCGGCCAGCACGAGACAGAACGCGAGGCAGACGGCGCGGCGAGTCGGTCGGCTCATGACGTGGCGGAGGGTCGGCGCCGCGGGCTGCGGGCGCAGGGAGGTTGACGCCGCCCCGCCGCTCTGTCAACGCGCGCTTGCACGGTCCTCGCCGCGGGTCGCGGGGTGGCAGCGGCCGCGCAAGCCCTAAACTGGCTTCCATCCTCTTCTCGCTGGCGACGTCCATGGCCGAACCGATCCTCCTCGCCCGCCGCGACGGCACCGAGTGCTTCCTCCTGCCCGCGATGGCCAACCGGCACGGCCTCGTCACCGGCGCCACCGGGACCGGCAAGACGGTGACCTTGCAGACGCTCGCCGAGAACTTCAGCCGCCAGGGCGTGCCGGTGTTCATGGCCGACGTCAAGGGCGACCTCACCGGCATCACGCAACCCGGCAGCGTCAGCGCGAAGATGGCGGCGATCCTGAAGGAGCGCGGCATCGACCCGCCCGCGCCCGCGGCGTGCCCGGCGACGCTGTGGGACGTGTTCGCCGACGACAAGGCCGCGTCCGGCCATCCCGTGCGCGCGACCGTGAGCGACATGGGGCCGCTGCTGCTGTCGCGCATGCTCGACCTCAACGAGACGCAGGAAGGCGTGCTGCAGCTCGTCTTCAAGATCGCCGACGACAACGGCCTGCTGCTGCTCGACCTCAAGGACCTGCGCGCGATGCTGCAGCACGTCGCCGACAACGCGGCGCAGTTCCAGACCGGCTACGGCAACGTCAGCGCCGCGAGCGTCGGCGCGATCCAGCGCGGCCTGATGCAGATCAACGCGCAGGGCGGCGACAAGTTCTTCGGAGAGCCGATGCTCGACATCGCCGACTTCATGCAGACCGCGGCGGCCCCGGGCGGCGGCTCGGGCAAGCAGCAGGGCGTCATCAACATCCTCGCCGCCGACAAGCTGCTGACGAGCCCGCGCCTCTACGCGACGTTCCTGCTCTGGATGCTCTCGGAGCTGTACGAGCACCTGCCCGAGGTCGGCGACCTCGACAAGCCCAAGCTCGTCTTCTTCTTCGACGAGGCGCACCTGCTCTTCGACGAGGCACCGAAGGTGCTGCTCGAGCGCATCGAGCTCGTCGTGCGGCTCGTCCGCAGCAAGGGCGTCGGCGTCTTCTTCGTCACGCAGAACCCGCTCGACATCCCGGATTCGATCCTCGGCCAGCTCGGCAATCGTGTCCAGCACGCGCTGCGCGCATTCACGCCGCGCGACCAGAAGGCGGTTAAGGCGGCGGCGAGCACGATGCGCGCGAACCCGAAGCTCGACATCGAGACGGCGATCACCGAGCTCGCCGTCGGCGAGGCGCTGGTGAGCCTGCTCGATGAGAAGGGCCGGCCGTCGGTGACCGAGCGCGTCTTCGTGATCCCGCCCGGCAGCCGCATCGGCCCGATCAGCGACGACGAGAGGAAGGCATTGATCGCGGGATCGCTGGTCGCCGGCGTCTACGAGAAGAAGGTCGACCGCGAGTCGGCCTACGAGAAGCTGAGCGCGCGCGTCGCCTCGGCGCCCGGCCAGGCCGGTGGCGCGGCGGGCAGCGCGGGCGGCGCGGGCGGCGCGCCCGCCTCGACCGGCACCGCGACGACCGACGTGCTCGGCGGGTTGAAAGACGTGCTCTTCGGCTCGACCGGCCCGCGCGGCGGCAAGCACGAGGGGCTCGCGGAGGCCGCCGCGCGTTCGGCGGTGCGCTCGATCGGCTCGAGCGTCGGCCGCGAGATCATCCGCGGCGTCCTCGGCTCGATCCTCGGCGGCAAGAGCCGCCGCTAGCGCGTCAGATGCCGCCGTACCACGAGTAGCCCTCGTCCTCCCAGTAGCCGCCCTTGCCGCCGCGGATGGCGGCGAAGCTCTCGACCAGCTCGATCGCGCGGATGTACTTGGCCTGCTTGTAGCCGAGCTGGCGCTCGACGCGGCAGCGCAGCGGCGCGCCGTTGCTGACCGGCAGCGGCTGGTCGTTGAGCTCGTAGGCGAGGATCGTCTGCGCGTGGTGGGCGTCGTCGAGGTCGATGCTCTCGTAGTAGCGCGAGTCGCGGCCGTCGAGCGAGGGGCCGTCCATCGAGTCGAAGCAGCGGAAGACGACGAACTTCGCCTCGGGCTTCGGCTGCACGCTGTCGAGGATCGGGCCGAGCTGGACGCCCTTCCACTTGCCGATGCAGCTCCAGCCCTCGACGCAATCGTGCCGCGTGATCTGCGTGCGCGCCGGCATCGCCTTGAGCTCGTCGAGCGTGAATTCCGCAGGACGGGCGACCAGCCCGCCGACGCTCAGCCGGTAGCCCGAGAAGCCGGCATTGCGAAGGGCAACGTAGTCGGCGTCGCCGGGACTGAGCGTGCCGTTGCTGCGAAACGTCTGGGCGACGTCGGCAGGGCCGAACTCCTGCGCCATCGCCGGCCGCGGCGCGACGAGCTTCTGCGCGGCGCGGTTGAGGTGCTGCGCGCTCTTCAGCGTCTCGACGAACGACTCGTTCTGCGAAAGGCGGTCGCATCCCGCGAGCAGCGCCGAGCCCGCCGCCGCGAAGGCGCCGCGCAGCAGATGGCGGCGATTGCGATCGCGGGCGCGCATCAGGGTGAAGGTCTTCTTCATGGCTGCACCTCCTTCGCGGCACGCTCCTCGGGGACCGCGTACCAGCCGGTGATCATCGATCGCATCTCGTTCCAGACGCCGGCGATGAACACCTCGGCGACGTGCACGACGACGAAGAGCAGCAGGCCGAAGGCGGCGAGGAAGTGCAGCGTGCGCGCCGACTGCCGGCCGCCGAGGAGGTCGACCCAGCCGGTGAAGACGGTGTCGAGGCGCGGCGACATCGCCAGCCCCGCGAAGACGACGAGCGGCAGCAGTCCGAAGATGACGATCAGGTACGCCAGGCTCTGCAGCACGTTGTAGCGCGTCGCGGCGTCGCCGGTCGGGTGCCTGAACTTGAGGTGGTCGACGATCGAGCGGCCGATGTTCTTCAGCTCGTCGCGCGTCGGCACGAGGTCCCGCTTCAGGTGCTTGCTGAAGATCGTGTAGAGGAGGTACAGCACGCCGTTGACGACGAAGATCCACGCGAAGAAGAAATGCCAGTGGCGCGCCATCGCCAGCCACTGCCCGCCGGGAATCGTCGCCCACCACGGGAAC
>DATIDZ010000162.1:0-22173 GCA_035456045.1 Caldimonas sp. | reverse complement strand
CGGCATCAGGAACGGGCCGTCGACCGCGCGCTTGGGCTCGGGAATGTAGGTGTCGAGCGCTTCGGCGAGCTTCAGGATCGAGCCCTCGCCGAGCTCGCCCTTGTCGCCTTCGAGGGCGAGCTTCGCGGAGCCGTGCACGATCGGGGTCTTGTCGCCGGGGAACTCGTACTTGTCGAGGAGCTCTCGCACTTCCATCTCGACGAGCTCGAGGAGCTCGGCATCGTCGACCATGTCGCACTTGTTCATGTAGACGATGATGTAGGGCACCCCCACCTGGCGCGCCAAGAGGATGTGCTCTCTGGTCTGCGGCATCGGGCCGTCGGCAGCCGACACGACCAGGATCGCGCCGTCCATCTGCGCCGCGCCCGTGATCATGTTCTTGATGTAGTCGGCGTGCCCCGGGCAGTCGACGTGCGCGTAGTGCCGGTTCTTGGTCTCGTACTCGACGTGCGCGGTGTTGATCGTGATGCCGCGCGCCTTCTCCTCGGGCGCCGCGTCGATCTGGTCGTACGCCTTGGCCTCGCCGCCGAACAGCTTGCTCAGCACCGTCGTGATCGCCGCCGTCAGGGTCGTCTTGCCGTGGTCGACGTGACCGATCGTCCCCACGTTCACGTGCGGCTTGGTCCGCTCGAATTTGCTCTTTGCCATCTCGAAACTCCGTCAAAAGATTCTTGCTAGGGCCGCTTTGGCTTCGCTTCGTGTCCGGCGAAGCGTTGGTGCCCATGGCGCGGATCGAACGCGCGACCTCTCCCTTACCAAGGGAGTGCTCTACCACTGAGCCACATGGGCTGATATCGAGACTCGACCTCAGTCTGAAAAGGGCTCGGCCGGGTTCCCAAGCGCTTGTCGGACTGGAGCGGGAGACGGGAATCGAACCCGCGTCATTAGCTTGGAAGGCTAGGGTTCTACCATTGAACTACTCCCGCTCGGGAGGCTGGCCACGCGGCCCGCGCCGGGAAGAAAAACTACTGTTTGTCGTGGTGGAGGAGGCTGGATTCGAACCAGCGTAGGCGTAAGCCAACAGATTTACAGTCTGCCCCCTTTAGCCACTCGGGCACCCCTCCGAGACGAACCTGTGACTATAGCAGGCTTCGGGCTGGAATCGATCTTCGACCTGTCGTCGACGGGGCGAACGAGTCGTCGCCCAATTCGATAGTGAGCGCTCGCGACCTGCGATTTTCAGGCCGTCACTCTCACCCAGTCAGATCGGCAAGAGCCGCGCCGGGATCCTCGGCCCGCATGAACGCCTCGCCGACGAGAAAGGCGTTCACGCCGGCGGCGCGCATCCGGCGCACGTCGGCCCTGCCCAGAATCCCGCTCTCGGTCACGACGATGCAATCGGCGGGGACGCGCGGCAAGAGGCCCAGCGTCGTCTCGAGCGTGACCTCGAACGTGCGCAGGTTGCGGTTGTTGATGCCGAGGAGCGGCGTGCGCAGGGCCAGCGCGCGGTCGAGCTCGCGCTCGTCGTGCACCTCGACCAGCACCGACATCCCGAGCCCGAGCGCGGTCGCCTCGAAGTCGCGCATCTCGGCGTCGTCGAGCGCCGCGGCGATGAGGAGGACGGCGTCGGCACCGAGCGCCCGCGACTCGAACACCTGCCACGCGTCGACGATGAAGTCCTTGCGCAGCGCCGGCAGCGACGTCGCCGCGCGCGCGGCCGCGAGGTACTCGGGCGCGCCCTGGAAGAACGGCGCGTCGGTGAGGACGCTGAGCGCCGCGGCGCCGTGGCGCTCGTAGCTGGCGGCGATCTCGGCTGGCCGGAAGTCCGCGCGCAGCACGCCCTTGCTCGGGCTCGCCTTCTTGATCTCGGCGATCACCGCCGCCTTCCCCGCGTCGACTCGCCGCCGCAAGCCGCCGACGAAGTCGCGCGCGGCGGCCTGCGATTCGGCGCGCGCGCGCATCGTCGCGAGGCCCGAGCGGGCGCGCCCCGCGGCGACCTCGTCGCGCTTGACCGCGACGATGCGATCGAGGATGTCGCCCATCGCCGCTCAGCCCCCGGCCTGCCGCATCGCGAAGGCGATGTACTGGTCGAGCTTGGCCCGTGCCGACCCGTCGGCGATCGCCGCGCGCGCCCGGCGCACGCCATCGGCGAGCGTCGGCACGACGTTGGCGGCGTACAGCGCCGCGCCGGCGTTGAGGACGACGATGTCGCGCGGCGGGCCGGGCTCGTCCGCCAGCACCGATTCGAGCATCGCCTTCGACTCCGCCGGCGTGGTGACGCGCAACGCCCGGTTGCTCGCCATCGTCAGGCCAAAGTCCTCGGGATGGACCTCGTACTCGCGCACCTCTCCGTCCTTCAGCTCGCCGACCATCGTCGCCGCGCCGAGCGAGACCTCGTCCATGCCGTCCTTGCCGTAGACGACGACGGCGTGCTCGGCACCGAGCCGCTCCAGCGCGCGCACCTGGATGCCGACGAGGTCGGGATGGAACACGCCCATCAGGATGTTCGGCGCGTCGGCGGGATTGGTGAGCGGGCCGAGGATGTTGAAGATCGTCCGGACGCCGAGCTCCTTTCGCACCGGGCCGACGTTCTTCATCGCGGGATGATGGTTCGGAGCGAACATGAAGCCGATGCCCGTCGCCTCGATCGAGGCGGCGATCTGCTCCGGCGTGAGGCCGAGCGGCAGGCCGAGCGCCTCGAGCACGTCGGCGCTGCCCGACTTGCTCGACACGCTGCGGTTGCCGTGCTTGCTGACGCGCGCGCCGCACGCGGCGGCGACGAACATGGCGCAGGTCGAGATGTTGAAGGTGTGCGAGCCGTCGCCGCCGGTGCCGACGATGTCGACCAGGTGCCTCCGGTCCTTCACCTCGACCTTGGTCGCGAACTCGCGCATCACCTGCGCGGCGGCGGTGATCTCGCCGATGGTCTCCTTCTTGACGCGCAGCCCGACGAGGACCGCGGCCATCATCACCGGCGACATCTCGCCGCTCATGATGCGGCGCACGAGCGAGAGCATCTCGTCGTGGAAGATCTCGCGGTGGTCGATCGTGCGCGTCAGCGCGTCGGTGTTCGAGATCGGCATGGCGTCTCCAGTCGTTCAGTTCAGGTACTCGCACACCGCCGCGACGGCGCGATCGACGCCTGCGGCGTCGACGTCGAGGTGGGTCACGAAGCGCAGGCGATAGAGGCCCGTCGCCAGGATGCCGCGCGACTTCAGATGCGGGATCAGGCCGGCGGCGCGGTCGCCCTTCAGGTCGGCGAAGACGATGTTGCTCTGCGGCCGCTCGACAGCGAGCCCGGGCAGGCCGGCGAGGCCGTCGGCCAGGCGCGTCGCGAGCGCGTGGTCGTCGCCGAGCCGGTCGATGTGATGGTCGAGCGCATGCAGCGCCGCCGCCGCGACGACGCCGGCCTGGCGCATCCCGCCGCCGACCATCTTGCGCCAGCGATGCGCGCCGGCGATCAGCTCGCGCGAGCCGACCAGCGCCGAGCCGATCGGCGCGCCGAGGCCCTTCGAGAAGCAGACCGACACCGAATCGAACGGCGCCGCGATGGCGCGCGCGGTCACTCGCGGATCGCCGCCGAGGGCGACCGCGGCGTTGAAGAGACGCGCGCCGTCGAGGTGGGCCGAGAGGCCGCGCTGCTTCGCGACCGCGCAAGCGGCCTGGAGGTACGCTATCGGCAGCGCCTTGCCGCCGATGGTGTTCTCGAGACAGAGCAGCCGGCTCTTGGCGTAGTGCGCGTCGTCGGGCTTGATCGCCGCCTCGATCGCCGCCGGCGCGAGCGAGCCGTCGGCCTCGTGCTCGAGCGGCTGCGGCTGGACGCTGCCGAGCACCGCGGCACCGCCGCCTTCCCAGCGGTAGGTGTGCGCCATCTGGCCGACGATGTACTCGTCGCCGCGGCCGCAGTGGCTCATGATCGCGACGAGGTTGCTCTGCGTGCCGCTGGCCATGAAGAGCGCCGCTTCCTTGCCGAGCAGGGCGGCGATCTTCTCCTGCAGCGCGTTGACGCTCGGGTCGTCGCCGAAGACGTCGTCGCCGACCTCGGCGGCGGCCATCGCCGCTCGCATCGCCGGCGTCGGCCGCGTCACCGTGTCGCTGCGCAGGTCGACGATGCCGGACCCGGTCATCGCGCCGCCTCCAGGAAGTTCTTCAGCATCGCGTGGCCGTGCTCGGTGAGGATCGACTCGGGATGGAATTGCACGCCCTCGAGCGGCGCCGGCGTCGCTGCGAGGTCACGGTGCCGAACGCCCATGATCTCGCCGTCGCTCGCGGTCGACGTGACCTCGAGCTCGCGCGGCAGCGACTCGCGCTCGAGCGCCAGCGAGTGGTAGCGGATGACCGAGAAGCCGGCCGGCAGGCCGGCGTACACGCCGCGGCCGTCATGGCTCAGCACGTCGGCCTTGCCGTGCATCAGCCGATCGGCGCGAACGACCTTGCCGCCGAGCGCCGCGCCGATCGCCTGGTGACCGAGGCAGACACCGAGGATCGGCAGCTTGCCGGCGAAGGCGCGGATCGCGTCGACGCAGACGCCGGCCTCCGACGGCGTGCACGGGCCGGGCGACAAGACGATCGCATCGGGCCGCTGCGCGCCGATGCCGGCGACGTCGATCTCGTCGTTGCGGAACACGCGCACGTCCTCTCCCAGCTCGCCGAAGTACTGGACGAGGTTGAACGTGAAGCTGTCGTAGTTGTCGATCATGAGCAGCATCAGAACCCCTCCTCGACCAGCTCGGCCGCGCGCAACAGGGCGCGCGCCTTGGCCTCGGTCTCCTTCCACTCGAGCTCGGGCACCGAGTCCGCGACGACGCCGGCCGACGCCTGCACGTGCAGCTCGCCGTCCTTGACGATGCCGGTGCGGATCGCGATCGCGACGTCCATGTCGCCGGCGTAGCTGAGGTAGCCGCAGGCGCCGCCGTAGACGCCGCGCTTGACCGGCTCGAGCTCGTCGATCAGCTCCATCGCCCGGATCTTCGGCGCGCCCGTCAAGGTGCCGGCGGGGAACGTCGCGCGCAGGACGTCGAGATTGGTCATGCCGTCCTTGAGCACGCCTTCGACGTTGCTGACGATGTGCATGACGTGAGAGTAGCGCTCGATCGCGAACGCCTCGGTCACCTTCACGGTTCCCGTCTTCGCGATCCGGCCGATGTCGTTCCTCGCCAGGTCGATCAGCATCAGGTGCTCGGCGCGTTCCTTCGGGTCGGCGCGCAGCTCGGCCTCGAGCGCCGCGTCGAGCTCGGGCGTCGAGCCGCGCGGCCGCGTTCCGGCGAGCGGGCGGATCGTCACCTTGTCGCCGTCGGCCGTGGCCTCGCGCCGGACCAGGATCTCCGGCGACGCGCCGACGATCTGGAAGTCGCCCATGTCGTAGAAGTACATGTACGGCGACGGATTGAGCGAGCGAACGGCGCGATACAGGCTCAGCGGCGAGCCGGCGTAGCGCTTGGTCATGCGCTGGCCCACCTGCACCTGCATGAGGTCGCCGGCGGCGATGTACTCCTTGGCGCGGACGACGGCGGCGATGAAATCGTCCTTGGCGAAGTCGCGCCGCACGGGCTCGGCGGCAGCGCGCTCGACCGGCGGGGCGGTGACGCTCGCGCGCAGCCGATCGGTGAGCGCGAGCAGGCGCCGGCGCGCGGTGGCGAACGCCTCCGGCACGCCGGGGTCGGCATAGACGATGAGGTAGAGCCGCCCCGAGAGGTTGTCGATGACCGCGACCTCCTCGCACTGGACGAGCAGGATGTCGGGCGTGCCGATCGGGTCGGGCAGCGGCCGCGCCTCGGCCGAGGCGGCCAGGCGCGGCTCGATGTAGCGAACGGCGTCGTAGCCGAAATAGCCGGCCAGGCCGCCGCAGAAGCGCGGCAACCCGGGACGAAGGGCGACGCGAAAGCGCTGCTGGTAGGCGGCGATGAAATCGAGCGGGTTGCCGTCGTTCGTCTCGATCACCTTGCCGTCGCTGACGACCTCGGTGCGAAAGCCGGTCGAGCGCAGCAGCGTTCGCGCCGGCAGGCCGATGAACGAATAGCGGCCGAAGCGCTCGCCGCCCACCACCGACTCGAGCAGGAAGCTGTAGCGGCTGCCCGACGCGCCGGCCTCGCCGCCGGTGAGCTTGAGGTAGAGCGAGAGCGGCGTCTCGAGGTCGGCGAACGCCTCGGCGATCAGCGGAATGCGGTTGAAGCCTTGGAGGGCCAGGCTCTTGAACTCGAGTTCGGTCATCGCATGCCCCGCCGCGAGGCGAGGTCTCCACGTCTCACGCGCCGCGGCGGCGCGCGTCGGGTCTGGAAGATGAGGGCCGGCGGCATGGCCGCACGAACCTTCGGGGCGCGCGATGCGCCGGCGCCCAGGCGGCGGTCAGCGTCGCGCCAACGAGCGGCAGCGACGCCAGGGCCAGGCTCCCCGGTCGGGCGACCTGGCAGACGACGAAGAGGGCGTGACCATTCGCAAAAGTGTAGCAGCGGGCCTCGCCGAGGCGTCATCGGGGCCTCAGCCACGCGCCGGGCGTGCGTTGGTCACGGTCGCAGGCGCCGCGGCCGGCGCAAGCGGCATGGCAGCGAACAGAATCCGGTCGCCATGTCGCCCGCCTGGCCCGCCGACCCGTTCCGCATCCTTCTCGTCGTCGACAACGACGAGATCGCCCGCGGCGTGGCCGCTGCGCTCGGCCCCGAGTTCGCCGGCGGCCTGCGCACGTGCATGAAACTCGACCAGCTCAAGGCGCAGGCGCGCTCGCACCGTGCCCAGGCGATCGTCCTCGCGCTCGAGTCGATCGATGCCGTGGAGCGGATCGCGCTCGCGCTCCAGGGCGACGGCGTGCGCCCGTTCCTGCTCGCCCTCTGCGACGGCGCGGGCACGGCCGTCGGCGCGCGTCTGAGCAGGGACGGCATCGTCGACGACTACGTCCAGCACTTTCCGGTGCCGGCCGACCCGGACCGCCTCGCGACCAGCATCCGCCTCGCCTCGCGCATCGCCCCGCCCTCCAGCGCCATGGCGACGCCGCTCGCTCCGGCCGTTGACGCGGCGCCGGCGAAGCGCCGATCGGTCGTGCTCTTGGTCGAGGACGACGAGGTGCTGCACACGCTCGTCGCGGCCATGCTCGAATCGGAGCCCGTCGACCTCGTCTTCGAGGCCGACGGCGCGGCGGCGTTCGAGCGCGTCAGCGCGGTCGGCCCCGACCTCGTGCTGATGGACGTGATGCTGCCCGGTGGCGACGGCGTGGCCCTCACCGAGCGGATCAAGTCGACGCCGGACCTGGCGGCGATCCCCGTCGTCATGCTGAGCGGCGAAGCGCGTCTCGACACGCTGGTGCGCAGCATGGAGGCCGGCGCGGCCGACTTCATCGTCAAGCCGTTCACCCGCGAGGCGCTGATCGCGAAGCTCGCCAAGTACCTGCCCGCCTGACGGTCGTCGCCGCGGGCGCGACGTCGCGCCGCGGGGCGTTGACGCTCAGGCGGAGGTGACGGGAATGCCGCGGAACTGGCCGGCCACCGCCGGTCCGGTCGGACGCGGGTAGCGCTCGGGATCGAAGCGGTTGAGCAGCTCGCTTTCGCGCGCCCGCGCGATGGCCAGGCTGGCCAGCTTGACGTGGCCGTAGCCGCGGATCTGCGCCGGCACGCCCGCGATCGCCACCGCGACCGCGTGCCGGTCGGCGCTGAGGCCCCGAGCGAGCTCGGCGACGCGCGCTTCGTACTCGGCGATCAGCCGCCGCTCGAGGCGACGCTCCTCGGTGCGCCCGAACGGATCGAACGCGGTGCCGCGCAGGCCCTTCGCGCGCGCCAGCATCTTGAGCACCGGCAGCAGCCACGGCCCGAATCGAACCTTTTTCGGCGCCTTCGCCTGGCCGGGCTTCGGCTTCACCAGCGCCGGCGGTGCCATGTAGAACTCGAGGCGCAGGTCGTCGCCCTCGAAGCGCTCGGCGAGCGACTTCGCGAACTCGCCGTCGGTGTAGAGGCGGGCGACCTCGTACTCGTCCTTGTAGGCCATGAGCTTGCGCAGCTGCTCGGCGACGGCACGGGTGAGCGGCAGGGCCGCATCGGCGCCGACGACCTCCTGTTCGCGCGCGCGAACGGCGGCGACCGTGCGCCGATAGCGATCGGCGTAGGCGGCGTCCTGGTAGGCGGCGAGGAACCGCGCCGAGCGCTCGATCAGCGCGTCGAGCGGCTCGCCTTCGGCACGCGCAGGCGCCGGCTCGTGCAGGAGCTCGCTCGCCCCGGCCGGGTCGGCAGCGGCGAGCCGGCCGAGCGAGAACGCCGCCTTGTTGGCGTCGACGGCGACGCCGTTCAGCTCGATCGCGCGCTGCATCGCCGCGAGGCCGACCGGCACGAGGCCGCGCTGCCAGGCGTAGCCCATCGCGACGATGTTGGCGACGATCGTGTCGCCGACGAACTCCTGGGCGAGACGCTGCGCATCCATCGTCTCGACGCGATCGGCGCCGGCGGCGAACTCGATCTTCTCGAGCAGCGCGTCGACGCGCAGGTCGGCATCCGGGTTCGAGAGCGACTCGGCGACGGGGATCTCGTGCCGGTTCGCGAGCACGCGCGTGCGGCCGTGGCGGACGGTGAGGAGCGCATCGGCCGAGGCAGCGACGACGACATCGCAGGCGAGCATCGCGTCGGCCTGCTGCGCGTCGATGCGGACCTGGTTGAGCGCGGCCTTGTCGCGCGCGAGGCGAACGAACGAGAGCACCGAGCCGCCCTTCTGCGCGAAGCCCATGAAGTCGAGCACGCTCGCCGAATGACCCTCGAGGTGCGCCGCCATCGCGATCAGCGCGCCGACGGTGACGACGCCGGTGCCGCCGACCCCGGTGACGAGCAGGTCGTACGGCCCGGTCCAGGGGTGCGGCGCCGGCAACGGCAGCTGGTCGACGACAGCGGCGAAGCGCGTGGCCGCCGGGCCGGCCAGCGCGCCGGGGCGCTTCCTGAGCCGGCCGCCGACGATGCCGACGAAGCTCGGGCAGAAGCCCTTGGCGCACGAGTAGTCCTTGTTGCAGCTCGACTGGTCGATCTCGCGCTTTCGGCCGAGCTCGGTCTCGAGCGGCAGCACGGCGACGCAGTTCGACTGCACGGAGCAATCGCCGCAGCCTTCGCAGACGCGGTCGTTGATGAAAAGACGGCGCGCCGGATCGACCAGGTCGCCCTTCTTGCGCCGGCGCCGCTTCTCCGCCGCGCACGTCTGCTCGTAGATGAGGATCGTCACGCCGGGCATCTCGCGCAGGCGGCGCTGCACCGCGTCGAGCTCGCCGCGGTCGTGGAATTCGGTGCCTGCCGGGAATCGCGAATGGATCGCGTCGTACTTGGCGATGTCGTCCGAGAGCACGACGACCTTCGTCGCGCCCTCCGCCTCGACCTGGCGCGCGATCGCGTCGACGGTGATGGTGCCGTCGACGGGCTGGCCGCCGGTCATCGCGACGGCGTCGTTGAAGAGGATCTTGTAGGTGACGTTGGTCTTCGCCGCGATCGCCTGGCGGATCGCGAGGTAGCCCGAGTGGTAGTAGGTGCCGTCGCCGAGGTTCTGGAAGACGTGCGGGACCTTGGTGAACATCGCGTGCGAGACCCAGTCGACGCCTTCGCCGCCCATCTGGATCAGGCCCTCGGTGTCGCGATCCATCCACGAGGCCATGAAGTGGCAGCCGATGCCGGCCTGCGCTCGCGAGCCCTCGGGCACCTTGGTCGAGGTGTTGTGCGGGCAGCCGGCGCAGAAGTACGGCACGCGCTTGACCGCATCGCCGGCGTTGGAGAGCAGCTCGGGGATCGTGAAGTCGCGGACGAGGTGGCGGCGGTCGAGCTGCGGAAACCGGTCGGCGAGCCAGCGGGCGACGATCTCGATGAGCCGCGACGGCCGCAGCTCGCCCAGGTCGCTGACGAGCGGCTTGCCGCTCGCATCGCGCTTGCCGATCACCGCGGGGCGGACCGCGCGGTTGTAGAACAGGTCGCGCAGCTGCTGCTCGACCAGACCCGCCTTCTCCTCAACGACGAGGATCTCGTCGAGGCCCGCGGCGAACGTGTCGAGCCGCGTCGGCTCGACCGGATAGGCCAGGCCGATCTTGTGGATGCGCACGCCGGCGGCGGCGAGCGCATCGAGCGAGATGTCGAGGCGGCGGAAGACCTCGAGCAGGTCGAAGTGCGCCTTGCCGCAGGTGACGATGCCGACGCTGGCGCGGGGAGCGACGACGACGTCGCGGTCGAGCGAATTGACCTTCGCGAACGCGCGCACCGCATCGAGCTTGGCGTGCAGGCGCTCTTCGATCTTCAGCGACGGCAGGTCGGGCCAGCGGTAGTGCAGCCCGTCGGCAGGCGCGACGAAGCCCGTCTCGCGGACGACGGCGTCGGCGTTCTTCCACGCGGCCACGCGCGCATGGGTCTCGTCGAGGTCGACGGTCGCGCCGCTCTCGACGACCTCCGAGAGCGCGGTGAAGCCGACCCAGTTGCCCGAGAAGCGCGACAGGGCCCAGCCGTAGAGGCCGAACTCGAGGTACTCGGCGACGTTGGCGGGCGCGAGCACCGGCATGTGCCACGACTGCATCGCCGCGTCGCTCTGGTGCGGCATCGACGACGAGACGCAGCCGTGGTCGTCGCCGGCGACGACGAGGACGCCGCCGTGCGGCGACGCGCCGTAGGCATTGCCATGCTTGAGCGCGTCGCCGGCCCGGTCGACGCCGGGGCCCTTGCCGTACCACATCGCGAAGACGCCGTCGGCGGTCCGCTCAGGGTCCGACTCGACGCGCTGCGTGCCGAGCACCGCGGTCGCGGCGAGCTCTTCGTTGATCGCGGGGAGGAACTTCACGCCGGCCGCATCGAGCAGCTTGGCGGCCTTCCACGCCTGCTGGTCGACCATGCCGAGCGGCGAGCCGCGGTAGCCGCTGATGAATCCGCGTGACGCGATGCCGGCGGCGACGTCGAGCGCGCTCTGCATGAGCGCGAGACGGATCAGTGCCTGCGTGCCGGTGAGAAAGACGGTGCCCGCACGGGCGCCCAGGTTGTCGGCGAGCGCGTAGTCGGGGCGGGCGAGCGAGGCTGGCATGGGCGGCCCTCCGGAGCGCGAAAGAGGTGCAATCTACCTGAGCTTGGCAAGAATAGGCTTCTGTTCAAGCCGCCTGTGCGCCAGTTCGTAGAATGCCTTTCTTCGAACCTGGGGAATCAGCGATGTATGTTCTAGACGACAAGGACCGCGCCATCCTCGTCGAGCTGCAGCGCGATTCGCGCCAGACCGTGCAGCAGCTCGCCGCCGCGGTTGGGCTGAGCGCGACGCCGTGCTGGAAGCGCGTCAAGGACATGGAGGCGGCGGGCGTGATCCGCGGCTACGGCGCGACGGTCGACCGCGAGAGCGTCGGCCTCGCGCTCTGCGTCCTCGCCGAGGTCAACCTCACGCAGCACACCGAGCACACGGTGCGCGAGTTCGAGCGCGCCGTCGCCGCCTGCCCGCAGATCGTCAGCTGCCACAGCACGACCGGGGCCGCCGACTACAGCATCATGGTGCTGGTCGAGGACATCAAGAGCTACGAGGCGTTCCTGCACGACACCGCGTTCAAGCTGCCGGGCGTGACGCACATCCGCTCGAGCGTCGTGCTGAAGGAGGTGAAAGCCGCCGCCGGCGTGCCGATCTCGGGGACGACCCGCGCCGGGAGGCCGGCGCGCAAGGCGCGCGTCAGGGCTTGACGAACTTCAGGACGAACTCGTCCTTGCGCTGCGGCGGATCGGGTTCTTCGCGGTCGCGCGGGTCGGCAGGATTGCGCAGGAAGTCGCCCGCCGCCGCGAGGCGGAAGCCCGCCGCCTCGACCTCGCGCCGAACGAGCGCCTCCTCGACGCGGTGCAGCGTCGCCGACTCCGAGATGCCGGTGCCCGGCCGTCCGGAGTGGTCGGCGACGACATAGACGCCGCCCGGCTTCAGCGCCGCGAACACCGCCGCGTTCAGCCGCGCGCGGTCGATGCCCATCGCGCCGAAGTCGTGGTAGTTGAACATCAGCGTGACGAGGTCGAGGCCGCCGGCGCCGACGTCAGCGGGGGCCGGGTTGTCGAACGGCTGCACGACGGAGACGATGCGCGCTGCCGCCGGCGTCTTGAGGCGTGCCGCCAAAGCGGCGCCCGGCGCGCGGCCTGTCTGCGAATAGACGCGGCCGCTCGGCGCGACCGCGCGGGCGAGCAGCTCGGACGTGTAGCCGCCGCCGGCGCTGACGTCGAGGACGACCATCCCGGGCCGCGGCGCGATGAAGGAAAGCATGTCCACCGGCTTCCTGCGCACGTCGTTGCGGCGGTCCGCCTCGCTGCGGTCGGGACTCGCGACGAGCGCCTCGATCTGCGCTCGCGACAACGCGCTCGGCGCGTCGCGACCGCCTTGAGCCGTGGTGCAGCCGCTGCCGAGAGCGGCCGCGGTCGCGACCAGGAAAGCCAGGATGAGTGTTCGCATGGGTTCTCCGCGTCGTCGGGGAAGTGGAGTGTGCCCCGCGACGGTCAGCGCCGCAGGCGCGACTCGAGCTCGTCGATGCGGTCGAGCAGGTCGAGAGCGAGGGCGACGCCCGCGGAGTTGATCTCGAGGTCGTGCATCAGGCGGGTCGCCAGGCGCATGCGCGCGAGCGAGTCGCCGCGAAAGCGCCACGCCTCGCGCGTCTCGCCGCTCGGCTGGAGCACGCCTTCGGACACCCACACCTCGATCTGATGCTCCGTCGTGCGGCACGCCCGGCCGAGCTCGACGGTCGTCAGCTCGACTTCCTCTTCGACGACGCTGCCGCGCAGCGCGCTGGAGATCGTTCGGTTCATGACAACTCATCCTTGCAGATGGGCCCGCGGGTCGAAGGCGGCGAACGCCTTGGCCAGCGTCTCGTACGCGGCGCGCGCAGCGTCGCTCTCCGCCTTCGGCAGAGCGATCGCCAGCACGGCGTACAGGTCGCCCGGGTTCTTGCCCGGCAATCCGCGGCCCTTGAGGCGCAGCTTGCGGCCGGCCTGCGACCCCTTGGGGATCGTCAGCTGCACCGTTCCTTCGGGCGTCGGGACGTCGACGGTCGCGCCGAGGGCCGCTTCCCACGGCGCCAGCGGCAGCTCGACGTAGACGTCGGCGCCGTCGACGCGAAAGAGGCGATGCGGATTGAACTCGATCTCGAGGTACAGGTCGCCCGTCTTACCGCCGCCCGCGCCCGGCGCGCCTTGGCCGGCGAGGCGCAGGTGCTGGCCGGGGCGGATGCCTTTCGGGATGTGGACGTCGAGCCTGCGCTCCTGCATCGACACCCGGCCGTCGGGCGTCTCGACCGGCGTCCGCAAGGAGATCGTCCGCTCGGCGCCGCGGTACGCGTCCTCGAGGTCGATCAGCACCTTGGCGTGGTGGTCCTCGCCCTGGACGCTGCCGCGCCGGCGCGGCTGCGCGCCGGGCATCGCACCCCGACGGCCGAACAGCGACTCGAAGAAATCGCTCGGGTCGAAGCCCTCGGCGCCGCCGAACGGGCCGCCCTGGCCGCCGCGGAATTCGAAGCCCGCATCCCAGTTCGGCGGCGGCTGGAAGTCCTGGCCCGCCTTCCAGTTGCTGCCCATCTGGTCGTAGGCGGCGCGCTTCTCCGGGTCCTTCAGGACCTCGTTGGCCTCGTTGATCTCCTTGAAGCGGGTCTCCGCGTCGGCCATCTTGCTGACGTCGGGGTGGTACTTGCGCGCGAGCTTGCGGTATGCCTGCTTGATGTCGTCCTGCGTGGCGCTGCGCGGCACGCCGAGGGTCTCGTAGTAGTCCTTGTATTTCGTCGCCACGTCGAAGTCCCGCGTCAGTGCGAATGCGCCGCAGGCAGCGCGCCGCGCTCCGGTGCGACGACGCCGTCGCAGGGCGTCATCAGCGTCTCGGTGGCGGCCTGCAAGGTCACGTGGCCGATCGCGAAGCGCTCGCGCATGCGCTCGGCGGCGGCGCGGAAGAACGCGTCGTCGGGATGCCCCGCAGGCATCGCCAGGTGGGCGGTCAGGGCGACCTCGGTCGTTCCGGTCGCCCAGACGTGCAGGTCGCTCACGCAGGCGACACCGGGCAGCGCCGCGAGCTCGGCGCGGACGGCTTCGAGGTCGATCGAGGTCGGCACGCCGTCGAACATGAGGTGCAGTGAATCGCGAAACAAGCCCCACGTGCCGTACAGGATGACGAGCGCGATCCCGAGGCTGGCGACCGGATCGAGCCAGGTCCAGCCGAGCCAGAGCGTCAGCGCGGCAGCGCCGACCACGCCGGCCGAGACCGCGGCATCGGCCGCCATGTGGAGGAACGCGCCACGCGCGTTCAGGTCGTCGTGGCTGCCGCGCAGGAAGAGCAGCGCGGTGGCGCCGTTGACGACGATGCCGATCGCGGCGACGACCATGACCGTGCCGGCGGCGATCGGCGCCGGCGCGGCCAGCCGGCCGATCGCCGCCCAGGCGAGCGAGCCGATGGCGACCAGCAGCAGCAGCGAGTTGGCGAACGCGGCGAGGATCGACGCCCGCTTCCAGCCGTAGGTGTGGCGCTCGTCGGGCGCGAGGCGGCCGGCGAACGCGCCGGCCCACGCGAGGACGAGGCCGAGGACGTCGCCGAGGTTGTGGCCGGCATCGGCCAGCAAGGCGAGCGAATCGGCGCGCCAGCCGTAGAACGCCTCGACGACCACGAAGGCGACGTTGATCGCGATGCCGATCGCGAAGGCGCGATCGAGGTTCGGCGCGCCATGGCCGTGCCCATGTCCATGATCGTGAGCGGTGCCGACGGATTCGCGACCGCGAGGGTGTCCGCGTGCGGGAGCGTCGTCGTGCCGGTGGCCGTCGTCGTGCGGGTGACCGTCGTCGTGCCGGTGGCCGGCGTCGTGGCCGGGACTGCCGGCGTCGTGGCGAGCCATCGCAACCTCGCGGACTGCGGCGTCAGCCGGCGAGCTTCGCCCGCATCGCGCCGATCACCGCGCGGTAGTCGCCCGCGCCGAAGATCGCGCTGCCGGCGACGAAGGTGTCGCAGCCGGCGTCGGCGGCAGCACGGATGTTGTCGACCTTGATCCCGCCGTCGACCTCGAGCCGGATGTCGCGGCCGCTCGCCTCGATGCGCCGGCGCACCTGCTCGATCTTCTTGAGCGCGGACGGGATGAAGCTCTGGCCGCCGAAGCCGGGGTTGACGCTCATGACGAGGACGAGGTCGACCTTGTCGATCACCCAGTCGAGCACCTCGAGCGACGCCGCCGGATTGAAGACGAGCCCGGCCCGGCACCCGGCCGCGCGGATGAGCTGCAGCGTGCGGTCGACGTGGGTGCTCGCGTCGGGATGAAAGCTGATGAGGTCCGCGCCGGCCTCGGCGAACGCCTGCGCCAGCCCGTCGACGGGCTCGACCATGAGGTGCACGTCGATCGGCACCTTGCTGCCGTCGGCGCTCACCGCGTGCGGGCGAATCGCGGCGCACACCATCGGCCCGATCGTCAGGTTGGGCACGTAATGGTTGTCCATCACGTCGAAGTGGATCCAGTCGGCGCCCGCCGCGATGACGTTGCGCACTTCGTCGCCGAGCCGCGCGAAGTCCGCGGAAAGGATGCTCGGAGCGATGCGAAAGTCGGTCATGGGGCCGCGCAATTCTAGGTCGGCACCCGCGCGCCGGCGGCGCGGCAGGAGGTCGCCTTCTAGAATCGACCATGGCCCGCCCCGAGTTCACCACGAGCGTCGCCGTCCGCCATCTGCCCGAGCAGTCGGACCGCGACACGGGGCAATACGCCTTCGCCTACACGATCACGATCAGGAACAGCGGCGACGTCACCGCCCAGCTGGTCGCCCGCCACTGGATCGTCAGCGACGCCAGCGGCCACGTGGACGAAGTGCGCGGCCTGGCGGTCGTCGGCCGCCAGCCGATCCTGAAGCCCGGCGAGTCGTTCGAGTACACGAGCTGGACGCGGATCGCGACGCCGAACGGCACGATGCGCGGCACCTTCTTCTGCATGACCGAGGACGCTCACGCGTTCGAGGCGCCGATCGCCGAGTTCGGCCTGACCCTGGCGTCGGCGCTGCACTGAGGTCGCAGCGACGGCGGCATGGCGACGCGCGCCGTGGCGCCGTCAGCCGCCGTCCGGGTCGTCGCGCCGCTCGCCGCGCTTGCGCCCCGAGAACATCGTCCACCAGACGATCAAGACCAGCAGCGCGCCCGCCCCGAAGGCTTCCAGCAGAATGACCCACATGACCCGCGCCTTTCGATTCGCCAGGCGGCTGGCGGCGGCGCCGATTCTAGGAACGACGCTCGCCGGCACGCTGGTCGCCGTCCTGGTCGCCTGCTCGACCGTGCCGCCGACGGCCCCGTCGCCGTCACCGACGACGGCGACGACGCCGCGCAGTGCCGAGCCTCCGGTGCTGCGCGACGACCTCGGCGCCGCGACGATCGAGCGCCCGCGCGCCCGCTGGGTCGCGGTGCGCTGGAGCGATCTTCCCGGCTGGGACGGCGATCGCCTGAACGACTTCTGGGGCGCGCTGATGCGCAGCTGCGAGCGACCGGCGCCGGCCTGGCTCGACGCCTGCGGCAAGGCGCGCCAGCTCGGCGCCCAGCCCCGCGACGACGCCGTGACGCGAGAATGGCTGCAGCGGCAGCTGCGCCCGTACCGCGTCGAGTCGCTCGACCGCGATCCGGTCGGCCTCGCGACCGGCTACTTCGAGCCGCTCGTCGAAGCCTCGCGAGTCTCCCGCCCCGGCTTTCGAGTCGCGCTGTACGCCCCGCCCGCCGACCTCGCGAGCAGGACGCCCTACTGGACACGGCAGCAGATGGAGACGCTGCCGACGGCGCAGAAGGGGCTGCAGGGCCGTGAGATCGCCTGGCTGCGCGATCGCCTCGACGCGCTGCTCCTGCAGGTGCAGGGATCCGGCCGCCTTCTCTTCACGGGCGAGCGCGGCGGCGCACCGACGCTCGTTCGCGTCGCCTACGCGGCCCACAACGACCAGCCCTATCGATCGGTCGGCCGATGGCTCATCGACCAGGGCGAGCTGCGCCCGAGCGAAGCCTCGTGGCCGGCGATCCGCGCCTGGGCGCGTCAGAACCCGGGCCGCGTCGACGAGATGCTGCGCAGCAATCCCCGGGTCGTGTTCTTCCGCGAGGAGCCGCTTCCCGACCCCGGCGTCGGGCCGAAGGGCGCGCAGGGCGTGCCGCTCTCGCCGGGACGCTCGATCGCGGTCGATCCCCAGAGCGTCCCGTACGGCACGCCGGTCTGGCTCGACACCACCGAGCCGCTCGCGACCATGCCGCTGCGCCGCCTCGTCGTCGCCCAGGACACGGGCTCGGCGATCGTCGGCGCGGTGCGCGCCGACTATTTTTGGGGCTGGGGCAACGACGCCGAGGCCGCGGCCGGCCGCATGAAGCAGCCGCTGCGGATGTGGGTGCTGTGGCCAGTGTCGTGAGCCGGGCGGCGGCGGTCGACGGCGGCCGGACGATCGACTGGAGCCGCACCTCCGTCGACTACGCGACCCATCGGCCGGGTCCGCCGGCGCGCCTGTACGACCTGCTCGCCGCCCTCGGCGTCGGCGGCCCCGGCCAGCGCCTCCTCGACCTCGGCACAGGCACCGGGCTGGTCGCGCGCGAGCTGGCGCGCCGCGGCGCCGTCGTCAGCGGCGTCGACGTCGCCGCCGGGCAGATCGCCGCCGCGCGCGACAGCGCGCGTGCCGAGGGCATCGCGGTCGACTTGGCGGTCGCCGCCGCCGAGGCGCTGCCCTTCGGCGACGCGACGTTCGACGCCGTGGTCGCGAGCCAGTGCTGGATGTACTTCGAGGTCGACCCCACGCTCGCCGAAGTGCGGCGCGTGCTGCGGCCGGGCGGCGTCCTGGTGACGACGCATTTCAGCTGGCTGCCGCGGCTCGACCCGATCGCCAAGGCGAGTGAAGCGCTCGTGCTCGCGCTCAATCCAGCGTGGCAAGGCGCCGACTGGCCGGGCGCGATCCCGGCCGAGCCCGCATGGGCGGCGGGGCGCGCGAGCGTGGCCGCGATGTTCTGGTTCGACGCCGACGTGCCGTTCACGCGAGCGAGCTGGCGCGGCCGCATGCGGGCGTGCCGCGGCGTCGGCGCGTCGCTGCCCGAGGCGGAGGTCGCCGCGTTCGACGCTTCGCTCGCCGCCTGGCTCGACGCGAACACGGCGCCGACCTTCACCGTGCGCCACCGCATCGACGCCCACGTGTTCGCGCCGTGGCCGGCCGACGCCGCATCCGCGGCCCCGGCGCGCGCGTAGAAAGGTTTTGACGGCGGCGCCGACTGATCGCCACCGATTCAAGGAAACTTTCGCCATGACCCGCCGCCCCTTCCTCGCCGCCTTGTCCGTGTTCGGCTTCGCGCCCGGCCTCGCCGCCGCCCAGGCCGGCGCGATGAAGATCGAGCCGCTCGTGCTGTCCGACGAGCAGTGGAAGCAGCGCCTCACGCCGGCCGCCTACCAGGTGCTGCGCCACGAGGGCACCGAGTACCCCGGCTCGAGCCCGCTGAACGACGAGCACCGCAAGGGACGCTTCGTGTGCGCCGGCTGCGACCTGCCCCTGTTCACCTCCGACACGAAGTTCGACAGCGGCACCGGCTGGCCGAGCTTCTACGCGTCGATTCCCGGCGCGGTGCTGACCAAGACCGACGTCAAGATGATCATCCCGCGCACCGAGTACCACTGCGCGCGCTGCGGCGGCCACCAGGGCCACGTCTTCGACGACGGGCCGAAGCCGACCGGCAAGCGCTATTGCAACAACGGCGTCGCGCTGAAGTTCATTCCCGCCTAGCCAGGCGGCGCGGCCTCCTCGTCGTCGACGAGGCCGCGCAGCTGGTACGAGCCGGCTCGACTGGAGCGCCGCTCGCCTGATCAGCGCGGCGGCGACGAGCCGCCGATGCGCGTCTTCCGTAGACTTGCGCCGATGGCCGACAGCGACAGCAGCGGCGCCGCCGACGCAACCGAGCACAGCGCCCTCGACACGGCGCTCGATGCGAGCGATCCGATCGCGCGCGAGGCGCAGACCTTCCCGCGACTGAGCGCGGAGATGATCGAGCGCGTCATGCGCTATGGCAGCGAGGAGCGCTTCGCGGCGCGCGCGCCGGTGTTCTCGCGCGGCGACCGCAGCGTCGACTTCTTCGTCGTGCTGCAGGGCTCGATCGAGATCTTCGACGTCGACGAGCACGACCTGCCGCAGGTCTTCGTCGTCCTGCGCCAGCGCCAGTTCGCCGGCGAGCTCGACCTCTTCAACGATCGCCAGGTGCTGGTGAGCGCGCGCGCCGGCGAAGCGAGCCGGCTGCTGCGCGTCAAGCGCGCCGACTTCCGCCGCCTCGTCTCGACCGAGGCCGACATCGGCGAGCTCGTCATGCGCGCGTTCATCCTGCGCCGCGTCGGCCTGATCCGCCACGTCCACGGCGGCGTCGTCGTCGTCGGGCCGGCGCACGGCGCCGACACCTTGCGGCTGCAGCAGTTCCTGAGCCGCAACGCCTACCCGCATCGCCTCCTCGACACGGAGGAGGACGCCGAGGCGGGCGGCTTCCTCGACTGCTTCTCGCTCACCGCGGCCGACCTGCCGGTCGTGATCGCGCCGGGCCACCGCGTCCTGAGGAACCCGTCGCTCGCGCAGATGGCCGACGACCTCGGCATGACCGAGACCTTCGACCACGCGACGGTGTTCGACCTCGCCGTCGTCGGCGCCGGCCCGGCCGGACTCGCCGCGGCGGTGTACGGCGCCTCGGAGGGCTTGCAGACGATCGTGCTCGAGAGCCTCGCGCCGGGGGGCCAGGCGGGAACGAGCTCGAAGATCGAGAACTACCTCGGCTTTCCGACCGGCATCTCGGGCCAGGCGCTCGCCGGCCGCGCGCAGGTGCAGGCGCAGAAGTTCGGCGCGCGGCTCGCGCTCTCGCGCGCGGTGACCGCCCTCGACTGCGAGACGGCGCCGTACACCCTGCGGCTCGACGACGGCGAATCGATCCGCGCGCGGGCCGTCGTCGTCGCGACGGGCGCCAGGTACCGCAAGCTCGACGTCGCCGGCTACGAGCGCTTTGAGGGCGCCGGCATCTACTACGCGGCGACGGCGATGGAGGCGGACCTCTGTGCCGACGAGGAGATCGTCGTCGTCGGCGGCGGCAACTCGGCCGGGCAGGCCGCCGTCTTCCTCTCCGGCACGGCGCGGCACGTGCACATGCTCGTCCGCGGCGCGGGTCTGGCGGCGACGATGTCGGACTACCTCGTGCAGCGCATCGAGCGGTCCGCCAGGATCACGCTCTATCCGCACTCCGAGGTCACCGCGCTCGACGGCGACACGTCGCTGCGGAGCGTGACATGGACCGACCGGCGCAGCGGGCAGGCCACGACCCGGCCCGCGCGCAGCATCTTCGTGATGATCGGCGCCGAGCCCAACACGCGATGGGCCGCGGGCTGCCTCGCTCTCGACGCACAGGGGTTCGTGTGCACCGGCACCCGCGCCGGCGCCGACGCCGACTCGCCTTACGCCACGTCGCGCGCCGGCGTCTACGCCGTCGGCGACGTCCGCTCGGGCTCCGTCAAGCGCGTCGCCTCGGGCGTCGGCGAAGGCTCGGTCGTCGTCCAGGCGATCCACCGCTTCCTCCATCCGCCGACCGCCTGAGCGCCGCGCAAGTCGGGGACGCCCCGAGTCGGCAGCGCGCCGCGCCGCCGAGAATCGACGCATGCCGACCGCCAAGAAGGCTGCCCCCGCGAAGGCCGAACGTGCGAGCACGGCCGCGAAGGCGACGACCGACGACGACGAGAGCCTGACCAGCCGCCTCGGCCCCGGCCTCATCACCGGCGCCGCCGACGACGACCCGAGCGGCATCGCCACCTACTCGCAAGCGGGCGCGCAGTTCCGCTTCGCGCTGGTCTGGACGCTGTTCGTGACGACGCCGCTGATGATCGGCATCCAGATGCTGTCGGCGCGCATCGGCTGGGTCACGCACGAGGGCCTGGCGACCAACATCGGCAAGCTGTGCCCGCGCTGGCTGACGGTCTCGCTGGTCGGCCTGCTGGTCGTCGCCAACACCATCAACATCGCCGCCGACGTCGCGGCGATGGCCGAAGCGCTCAAGCTGCTGGTGGGCGGCCCGCAGCCCCTGTACGTGCTGGCGATCGGCGCGGTCTGCATCGCCATGCAGGTCTTCTTCTCGTACGAGCGCACGGTGCGCGTGCTCAAGTGGCTGACGCTCGCGCTGTTCTCGTACGTCGCGGTCGTGCTCGTCGTGTCCGTGCCGTGGGCACAGGCGATGGCCGAATCGATCCGGCCGTGGGCGTTCGTTCCCGCCGGCGCGACGGGCAAGGAGTACGCGGCCATGGTGGTGGCCGTGCTCGGCACGACGATCAGCCCCTATCTTTTCTTCTGGCAGGCGACGCAGGAGGTGGAGGACAGCCTGCGCCGTCCGGAGGGTCGGCGCCTGCACCGCCACCCGGCCTACGTGAGGAAGCACCTGCGCCGGATCAAGATCGACACGATCGTCGGCATGGGCTTCTCGAACCTGGTCGCGCTGTGCATCGTCATCGCCACGGCCGTCACGCTCAACGAGCGCGGCATCGTCAACGTCCAGACCGCAGCGCAGGCGGCCGAAGCACTGCGGCCGGTGGCGGGCGCGTTCGCGTTCCTCGTCTTCGGTCTCGGCATCATCGGCACGGGGCTGCTCGCGGTGCCCGTGCTCGCCGGCTCGGCGGCGTATGCGGTCAGCGAGCTGTTCGGCTGGAAGGCCGGGCTCTCGCGCGGCTTCCACGAAGCGCGAGGGTTCTACTCGATCATCGTCGCGGCGACAGGGATCGGCTCGGCGATGGGCTACTTCGACGTCGACCCGATCAAAGCGCTGGTGCTGAGCGCGATCGTCAACGGCGTCATCTCGGTGCCGATCATGGTCGTGCTGATGCTGATCGGCCAGTCGAAGGAGATCATGGGCCGCTTCACCATCAGCCGGCGCCATCGCTGGTTCGGCTGGGCGGCCACCGCCGTCATGGCGGCAGCGGTCGCGATCATGTTCGCGACGAGCGTCTAGCGCCGGACGACATCGCCGTCCAGCGCCAGCAGCGGGAGCGAGGCCCGCCTTTCCAAACGCGGGAGCGAGTCCCGCCCTTCGTCAGTTGCGGTCGGCGCGAGCGCGACGGGTCGAGGTGCGCCCCGTCGTCGTCGACGTGTCGCTCGACGTCGACGCGCCGCTCATGCTCGAGCCGCTGGTCGTGCCGCTCGAGTTCATGCTGCTGCCGGTCGTGCCCGAGCTGGTCGAGCCGGTGCCCGACGTCGTCCCGCTGTTCATCGACGACGAGCCGGTCGAGCCGGAGGTCGTGCCGGTGCCCATGCTCGATGAACCGCTGGTCGTGCCGGTCCC